>JAQTUY010000008.1:0-11588 GCA_028707105.1 Candidatus Omnitrophota bacterium
GTGGGAGCGTTTTTCGCGGATGTACCCAGCCCTTTTTACAGCATGATGATCCGCCTGCTTGACCAGTCCGGTTTTGACTACCGCAAGTACGGCTTCCCGAAGAACGGTAACCAGAAGAAATGAAAATTTCTGTCTTGGGCGCCGGCGCCATAGGCGGCCTGGTCGCCGGGTATCTGAAAAATTGCGGGCAGGATGTTTCCCTGGTCGGGCATCCCGACGCGGTTAACGCCATTTCAACAGGGGGGCTGAAGATCTCCGGCGCGCGCGGGGATCTTAATATCGCCATTAAGGCTCTGCCGCGCCTGGTTGAAAAGCCCGGCCTGGCTATTCTGGCGGTAAAGACCCAGGATATAGACGGGGTTTTGAGGGATAACCTGGAATACCTGCACGATACTGTTTTATTGACCACGCAAAACGGGGTCCAGGCGGACTACATTCTTTCAAAATATATCTCGACGGAAAACATAATCTCCAGCATCGTGATGTTCGCCTCTACTTATCTGGAGCCCGGCAGGATAGTGCATAATTTTGACCGCTCCTGGATTATCGGCCGGATCTTCCCCGGGGACGCGCAGAAGCTGGAAGAGTTGAAAAGTATTTTGAGCCAGGCATTCCCCGTAGCCACTAGCAACAATATCCTGGGGATGAAATACTTAAAAGTATTCGTAAATTCTACCAATTGTCTTTTGGCGATACTGGGCGTGAGCATGCAGGAGGCATTCGCGGATCTGGATGTCTGCAAGATCAGCATCGCTATCTGGAAGGAAGGGCTGGACATTGTCAACAAGGCGCGCGTGCGATTGTTCTCCCTGCCGGATTTTCCGGTTGAGAATATCACCAAATTGACAAACTTGCCCTCCGAACAGTCGGCAAAGATATTCTCGGGGATAATGACTTCTCTGAGCAAGGAGCCTCTTTATGGCTCCATCCTGCAAAGTATAAAAAGGGGCAGGTCCTCAGAGATCGATTATATTAACGGCGAATTTTCGCGCCTAGCTAAAGAGTGCGCTGGCGCCGCGCCGTTAAATGAAAAGCTGACCGGGATGGTGCACCTGGTCGAAAAAACAGGGAAATTCTTCAGCAAAGAAGAGCTATTGCGGGAAATAAAAGGGCTTGTTTAATATGGTCGATACTCCATTCCCCAAATTAAAACTTACCGTGACCAAGGTGTCGGGTTTGTGTTATCACGGATATAAGGAAGGCGACGAGATAATACTCGAGGATTTTACCCATCCGCCGCTGCATTTCTGCCTGGGGCTTGCCCACGCGCTGTTCCCGGTCATTTACGCCTTGAGTTTTGGTTCGTGTTTTCCCTTCCGGGATAATCAGCGTTCACTGCTGGTTACCTGCCCCGACGGCGGAAAATTAGAGTTCAAGGCCGAGATATTGGATAAACAGAGTAAAGTCCAGTTTATCCCTAAGGACCCGGATTTTAAAGGGCCAAACCCTAAGAAGATGACACTTGAGGTGGTCAAAGCCGATAAATGCCCGTTAGGCTATAAGCTGGGCGATAAGTGGGAGACTACCGGTTTAAAATGTATCCCGAATTTTTGCGGAGCAGCGTTCCATTGCGCCTTTCCGGCGCTCTTCGCGCTTAATTTCGGCGCCAAGTTTTTCTTTATGCCGGACCCCGATTCTATAGACACAGTGACTTGCCCTGATGGGGGCAAGATAGTATTTAAGGTAACGAGAAACGAGGATTGATCATGGATAAAAGAAGAGTAGTTATCACGGGCATAGGCGTAGTGTCTCCTAACGGCATCGGCAAAGACAATGTCTGGCATGCCATGGCTACCGGCAAGTGCGCCGTAAAATTAGTGGACGGATTTGACGTTTCGGTTTTTCATACCAAGATCGCCGCGGAGGTGCGGGATTTTGATCCCTTCAAGCTGGGGCTTACCCACGATGAAGCGGTACGCATGGACAGGTATGTGCAGTTCGGCGTGGTAGCCGGCGATATGGCGCTCAAGGACAGCGGGCTGGACCTTGCCAAGGAAGACCCTGAGCGCATCGGCGTGTGCCTGGCTAACGCGATTTGCGGCACCAAATATATGGAAGAAGAGTTCGCCCTGGTCACAGACGGCGGGAAAAGCCCTATTGACCCGTCCAAGGTCCGGCAGGACCTCTATGACGCGGCGATGTTCAATACGCCGTCGATCGAAATATCCGCCCGTTACGGATTTAAAGGTATTTGCAATACCCTTTCCACGGGATGCACCGCCGGCACCGATTCATTGGGCTATGCCATGGAGGTCATCCAGGACGGGGAGCAGGATATTATGGTCGCCGGGGCCGCGGAGGCGCCGATTACTCCTATAACCTTCGGCGCCTTTGACGTAGTCAATGTCTTATCCGCGCGCAATGATAATCCTTCCGCGGCCAGCCGGCCGTTCGATAAAAAACGCGACGGGTTTGTGTTGTCTGAGGGCGCCGGGATATTGATCCTGGAGGAATTAAACCACGCTTTGAAACGCAACGCCAGGATCTATGCCGAGGTAGTGGGTTTTGGCACCAGTTGTAACGCGTTTCATATGACCGACCTTCCGGCTGACGGCTCGGCAATGGCCAGCTGTATCAATCTGGCTTTGCAGGACGCCGGGGTCAAGCCTCGTGAGGTGGATTATATCAGCGCCCACGGTTCATCCACCCGGATGAACGATATTTTTGAGACCTCCGCCTACAAAATGGTATTCGGGCCTTACGCCTATGAGCTGCCGACCAGTTCTTTAAAAGGGACGATCGGCCACGCTTTAGCCGCGGCCAATGCCATAGAGTTGACGGTATGCTCGATGATCTTCGAGAAGAATCTCTTGCCTCCGACTATAAATCAGGAAGAGCGCGACCCCCTTTGCGATATGGATTATATCCCCAATGCCGCGCGCAGCAAGAAGGTCAATATAATAATCAAGACCAGCAGCGGTTTTTCCGGTATTCATTCCACCCTGGTGTTGAAAAGGTATGACGAATAACAACACCCAACGCTATGCACCTAGCCCTCATAGGAATTGGGCTAGTGTCCGCCTTGTGGCGGAGTATCGCGCAAGAAAAGGAAGATAAAATGGGAGAAAGAACAGCAATCACAGGTTTAGGTATCGTAGCGCCTTCGGGTATCGGTAGGAGGCAATTCTGGGCCAATATCAAGGCCGGCCGTTCATTTGTCAAGGAGATAACCCGCTTTGACGCCTCAAAGTACCCATCACATATCGCGGGGCAGATAGATGACCTGGATAAATACAGCCATGTCTCAGAGCGCCTTTTAAAGAAGATCGACGCCTTCTCGCATATGGCGCTGATCGCTTCCGAGATGGCCATTAAAGACTCCAGCATCGATATTAAAAAAGAAGACCCTAACCGGGTGGGGATATTTTTAGGCAACGCCATCGGCGGCTGGCTTTATGCCGAGACGGAACTGCGCGACTTATACATCGAAGGCCGCGAAGGGGTCTCGCCTTACATGGCTTCAGCCTGGTTTCCGGCCGCGCCGCAAGGGCAGGTCTCGATTTATTACGGAATAAAGGGATTTTCAAAAACAGTGGTGGCGGATCGGGCAAGTTCCCTGGAGGCCATCGGTTATGCCCGCAAGACTTTGAACAGGAACAAATTGGATATGATCCTGGCCGGAGGCATGGAAGCCCCGGTTACTCCTTACGCCCTTTTGTGCTGCAACACCTATGGCGGGATATCGCAGGCTAATGATGACCCGCGGGGAGCTTATCGCCCCTTTGATAAAAAGCGCAGCGGTTTTGTTATTGCTGAGGGCGCGGGTATCGTAGTTATGGAGAGCCCCGAAAGGGCAGCGAAACGCGGAGCGGAGATCCAGGCATATATCAGCGGTTACGGCATCAGTTGTGACGGCAAGGACAGGATCGAGCCGGATACGGACGGAAAACAATTAGCCCGCGCCATTGAGATGGCGCTCGCCGACGCCAACGTTAATGCCGGTGAGATCGACTATATCAGCCTGGATGGTTTCGCTCTGGAGGCCTGGGACAGAACCGAGGTCGAAGCTATCAAACAAGTCTTCGGTGGAGCCGCGAAGACCATACCGGTGAGCTGTCCTAAGTCCATGTTCGGGAATCTGCTTGGCGCCTCCGGCGCGGTGGACTTGATCATCACCATTTTAGCGATGGAGCATAACCTGATCCCGCCAACCATAAACTTAGATGAGCCTGCTTTTAATACCCTGGATTATGTCCAAGGAAAGAGCCGCCTTCACGATATCAGGAAAGCTTTGATCATTTCGCGGGGCAGGGGCGGTATAAATTCAGTATTGGTCGTAGAGAGAGGATAACAACGGGGTCAGACCCCATTTACGCGATAAGGAGGTTTTTAAAATGAAGATATTATTTGTAATGCCTAAAGTCGGCGCGTGGGCAACGCACGGTACGCACCGGTCGCCGAATCAGCTTTACGCTCATTGGGCGGCGTACGTGCGGGAAAGAGGCTATAAAGACGTAGCAGTTATCGACGGCAGGGGCGATCAGACCCCGCTCGAAGAGTTGGTGGAGCAGGTAAAACAAAAAAATCCCGATATCGTAGTCATGGGCGAACAATTGCACGGTTATGGCGGCTATGCCGTTCTCAGGCATTTTAAAGAAGCGGCCGAAGGGATCAAAAAGGCCCTGCCGAATATAAAAATAATTCTCGGCGGTTTATGGTATTCAGCCATGCCCGTGCCTACGCTGGAAGAGAACCCGGCAGTGGATTTCGTAGTAATGGGCGAGGAGGAGTCTTTCGGGGACCTTATCGAAGCGATCGATAAAAAGAAGGATTTTAAAGATGTCGGCGGAGTTACCTCGCGCATTGACGGCCAGATCGTGATGGGGCCGCACAAGCCGCTAATGATTGACCTGGATAAGCTGCCGCTTCCGGCCTACGACTTGTTCCCGATGGACAAATACGTAGGGCATACCTATTGGAAGCCTTTTGTGGACATGGTCACTTCCCGCGGCTGCCCCTCAGCGTGCACTTTTTGTTACGAGTGGGACCAGTTTGACCCGCGCAGCCCTTCCGATTTCTTGAAATGGCGCGCTAAATCCCCGGAACGGGTCATTGAAGAGATGGAGATCCTCCAGAATAAATACGGGGTCAAGGTCGTGGTCATCCAGGATGATAATTTTAACGTCGATCCCGCGCGCGTCCGGAAATTCTGCGAATTAAAGAAAAAGAAGAAGATCGATATCAAGTGGGTCTCACTCGGCAGGGCCATTGACTGGGTCAATTGTGAATCCGTATTGCCCCTGATGAAAGAAACCGGCTTATTTATGGGTGTTTTCGGTATCGAGGTCACCACGCAATCCGAGCTTAAGAAGATAGCCAAGGGCATTACCTTAGACCAGATTCAGAAGACCATTGATATCCTGCGCAAAAACGATATCGCCATTGTCGCGGACATTATGATGGGCTTTGATTATGATACCGAGGAGATAATCAAGAAGCGTTTTGAATTTACCGACCAGGTGGACCCGGATATCATGTGGGTAGGGTATGTCACTCCCGCGCCGAATTCGCCGATGTGGAGGATCGCTTTAAAGAAGAATTGGATAGACCCCAAAAAAGTGGATTTCTCGACCTGGGATTTTCTGCATCCGGTCATTCCGACCGACCATTTGACCACCGATGACCTGGGCCGGCTTGGTTCCTGGTGCATGCGCGAGTTCTTCTCCAAGCCCGGGAGGATCAACCGGATAATGGAGAGCAACTTTGATCCGCTGGCCAAGCTTTGCTTTCAGGATGTCATGAATGGCATCAATAAGTGGGAAGCCGCGGCGACTAAAGGAGAAGTGCAGATCTAGCAGGTAATGGAGGGAATATACATGGATGTAAAAAAAACGATAAAAGATACGTTAGTGCAGCTATTAAAAGTTACGCCTGAGGAATTACAGGATGACGCGAAGCTTAATGAAGGCATCGGAGTAGATTCTACCGAGATGGTGGAGTTTGTGATCGTCCTGGAAAAAGCTTTTGGCAAGAAGTTCCCGGAGATAACAAAATTTTCTACCATTAACGAAATTGAGAAAGTCATCCAGGGCAAGTTAAGCGCATAATGCAGATAATCGACTTAAGTTTGCCAATTGACGAGAAAGCCTTTGAAGTCCACAAGGTAGATATCGAACGCGTGGGCCATAAGGAAGGCGTGGAGAAATTCAACCGGGTCATTATGGGCAAGACCCTGCTTGGCCGGCTCCAGTATGCCCTGGGCAAGCGCATTGTCAGGAAAGAGGAGCTTCCGGATGAAGAGTTCCTTTCTCTTGAGATCGTGCACGCTCCGGTGCATATCGGCACCCACCTGGACTATTCATTTCATTACGGCACATCTTCGGAAGGCCGCGCCTCTAAAACCTCGGAAGAAATACCGCTTGAGTATTGCTACTGCGATGCCGTAAAACTGGACTTACGGCATAAAAAGCCCAATGAAACAATAGGCGCACGCGATATTGAAGCCGCTTTAAAGAAAATAGATTACGCGCTAAAGCCTAAGGATATCGTTTTATTGCATACCGGGGCGGATAAATTATACGGGGGCCCTAAATATTTTTCAGATTATCCCGGAGTGGATGTCTCGGCCATTGATTATTTATTGGATAAAGGCATCAAGGTCTTTGGCGTTGATGCCATGGGGATCGACCGGCCCTACCGCTTTATGCTCAAGGAATTTATGGATACGAAAGACCCCAAGCGTTTTTATCCGGCGCATTTTCACGGCAGAAAGCGCGAATTTATCCACATCGAACGCCTGGCTTTTTTAGAGAAGCTTCCGGACAAAGGTTTTAAGGTCATTTGCTTTCCGGTAAAGATAAAGCGGACCGGCGCGGCCTGGGCCCGCGTCGTCGCTATATTATAGGTATATGCTGCCAGATAAGCATTTTTTGATCGCGGGTTTGGTGATCGCTCCGGTGGCTGTCGCGTTGCCGGAACAAAGGTCAATCCTGGGAGTTACTCAATGGGTTTTAGTGGGCGGCCTGGCGTCGGTTGCCGTCGATCTGGATGTCATTGCTCTCGTTCTTGCCAGGTCCGGAAAAGAAGAGCGGCTTAAGCAATTCAGGAATCCGGCGCAGATACAGCGTAAATTTACCTTGTTCATGGATACCCTGGCTGAAACCGGGATCTTAAAGACGGCGATGAAGACCCATTTTATCATCTCGGCAGTTATTATTTTATTATCCTATTGTTTTTTAAGACAGTATTTTTTACCGGTGACATTGGGCGTAGTATCGCATCTTCTGAGCGATACGCCAAACTTACGCAAATTAAACACCCCGCGCTAATCTGACGCGCGGGTGTGCCCTTGTGGGCAAGGAGGAAAGATGGGCCACACCAATAATTCCATAATCATAAACGCGCCGTACGAGAAGGTCTTTGATATCTCCAACGATATCACGCGCTGGACGGAGCTGTTTGGGGAAGAATATAAGAAATCGGAAGTGGTAAGCCGGGAAGGCAATAAGATAGTCTTTTGCCTGACCGATGAAGAGGGTAAATCCTGGCAGTCGGTGCGTTTCCTGCACAAGGACCAGTATTTCACCTACGCCGAAAGGCAGGACCCGAAATTCCCTTTTAAGTATATGAAGATAATCTGGCTTTATACTCCCAAGCCGCAGGGCGTGGAAATGTCCTGGATCCAGCATTTTGAAATGGATGAGAAGGCAAAATTCAATGATACGCAGGTAGAGGCGTTTATTAATGAGGGCTCCAAGCATAATTTAAAAATATTCAAGAGCATAATCGAAAAAGAAGCTCAAAAATAACGGAGATAAATATGGACGCGAACCTAAAGGGTAAAGTTGCTATTATAACCGGCTCCAGCCGCGGGATCGGCAAAGCCATCGCCAAGACCGCGGCGGGCCTGGGTATTAATCTGGCGCTGGCAGCCCGCCAGGAGGGTCCGCTTAATGAGACCGCCGAAGAGATACGCAAAGAATATAAAGTAGAAGTCCTGGCTGTCCCGACAGATGTGGCTGTGCTTTCAGATCTGGAGAACCTGGTTAATAAAACCAAGGAAAGATTCGGCAAAGTGGATATCCTTATAAATAACGCCGGAGTTTCCAGCCAATCGCCGTTTGAAAAACAGGCTTTTGAGGATTTTGAAAAGCTGGTCCACACCAATTACCTGGGGTATGTGCGCTTGATTCGTCTGGTGATAAATGATATGATACAACAGGAATCCGGCGCGGTCATCAATATGGTATCCGGCTCTACGCTTTGCGACCCGTTACCGAGGAATTTCCTGGTTTACAGTTCGCTCAAAGTGGGCTTGCGCGCTTTCTGTAAAGGGTTATTCTGGGAACTGCGCGATCATGGCATAAAAATAACTTCCATATTGCCGGGGGTGACAGATACCGAGCTGACCGGGAAATTGCAGGAGGTCACGGTGGATAAGTCGCGCTTGATGACCACCGAGGCGATTGAAAATGCCGTTAAGTTCGCCTTGACCGTTCCTTCAAACGTCTGCCCTCTTGAGATAGCGATAATCAACCAGCAGACGCCCTGGACCGCTCCGGTAATACCGTTTAAACAGCAGCATCCCGGTAAATAGGAGGGTAAGATGAATAAGCAGGATGAAAAAGACCTGAAGGTGCGTTATTTCGTCTGGTTGTATAAAACAACCAGGGAGGCCTTTGACCGTTTTGAGCGTAAGTTCACCCAGCTTGAGATAGACGAGGCTATACTTCTGGAGATGGAAAAGGAGTTAAAAGGCGCTTATTTGCCGCACGAGAAAAAGGCATTGGAGAAGTTCGTCAATGATTTCCGCGCCTATATAGCCGAAAAGGAAAAATCCTGCATTAAGCTTAAATATAAAGGTAAAAAAACCGATGCGGAATTCCTTTTTCTGGATGTGAAGTTGGATGCCATAGAAAAGGTCATTACCGCTGAGTTGGGCGCCGAAGCGCTCATCGAGATCAAGCAGTCATATCAGGATGAGATGCTTGGGCGTATCATGAGCGAGAAAGGGCCGCGCAAGGTCTAGTAAATATGGGGCGTATCTTTCGGGGAAGATACGCCCCTTTCATATTATGATAATAGATAGCCACAGCCACTACTTGCCGCAAGAGATAATTTCCAACGCTCATTTCTTTTCCCAGGCATGGGGAGATATTGAGGCCCAGGTCAAGATGATGGGCGAGGCGGGCATTGGTAAGGCAATATTAAGTTATCCCACCTCGGATGCGCATTTGAAATTGGGCGGCCTTAAAGAGGTGGCGCGTATTTATAATGACAGCATCTCTGCGGTCTTGAGGCGCTATCCGGATAAGTTCATCGGCGGGGCGGTTTTGCCGGTAGGAAAGAGCGCGGATATGCTGGATGAATTAGCTCGCGCAACAGGCGAGTTGGGATTTAAGGCAATATCTTTGGCAAGCAGTTATAACGGGGTTTATCTGGACGATGCGATGTTTTTACCTATATATAAGCGGGCCGCAAAAGAGCGCGTCCCCATCTTCGTCCACTCCCAAATAGTCGCTCCTATAGGTTCGGAGCGGATACAGGACCCTTTATTGACGCCGGTGGCGGAATATGTATTCGATACTACAATGTGTATCGGCAAGCTCCTGATGGCGGATATCCTGCGTGAATACGCCGATGTAAAATTTATCTTCGCCTATTTCGGCGGGGTGATCGCTCACCTGACGCACCGTTTTGACTCTACCTATCAGATGTTGCGGGGCATAAATTTTGTTAAGGACCTAAAAAATAATCCTACGGAGTATTTAAAGAATATTTATGTGGATACCAGCGGCGATACGGTAAAGGCGAATTTCACGGCGGCGCTGGACCTGGTCGGGCCCGGCCATATACTCTGGGGCAGCGACTGGCCGGCGAAGAAAGACCCCGCCGCCTCTATCAAATTCGTGCGCGGATTGGATATATCTGATAAGAACAAGGAAGACATATTAGGCGGTAATCTGGAAAACATCTTAAAAGGAGCGTAAATATGCAGATGCAAAAAGATATCCATATGACAGGCAAGGATCTGACCCAGATGGTCCAACTACGGCCGCAGGATGTGGGAAAATATGCCATCGTCCCCGGCCCTAAGGACAGGCTGGATGTATTGATAAAAAAGATCGAGAATCCGATCAAGAATTTTTCATTTATGGAATACACTATGTATACCGGCACGTATCAGGGCATTAAAGTGACGGCTATGAACGGCGGAAGATTTTCGACCGACACCTCAATAACTTCCGAGGTGATGTGCAACGCGGGTATCGGCAATATTATCCGTATCGGCACCTGCGGGGCGCTGGACGAGAATATCAAGGTCGGCGACCTGGTGGTTGTGGATACCGTCATCCGCGGAGACGGCGTGACGCCGTATTACGTGGACAAGGATTTCAAGACCGTATCCGACAAGAAGATAGCCGATACTATGTTTAATATCGCCAAGGAGCAGGGCGTAAATATCCACCGCGGGTGCGCCTGGACGACGGACGCGCTGCTGCGCGAAACAAGGGAAATAGTCGAGGCTAAACGCAAAGAGGGTGCGATCGCGGTGGATATGGTTTCTTCCACGCTCCTGACTATCGCCCAGACCTATAATATCAAGGCCGGCTCTATCCTGGCGGTAAGCGATAATGTCATTACCGGTGAAATGGGTTTTATGAACCCGCTTTATTATATGGCGGAGAGCAAGTTGATCGAGATAGCCTTGGAAACGGTCAAAAGGCTTGAAGGCAAATGAAATACTCACCTCTATTCTGGCCCATTGAGTTTAAGAACGGCGCAGTCTACATCCTCGATGAGACCGCCTTGCCGGGCAAGCTTACCTATATAAAGGCGAGGGATTATAAGCAGGCCTGTTGCGCAATAAGCGAAATGAAGACTCGCGCTGTCGGACAGGTAATACTGGTGTTTTATACCTTTTTGATGGAATTGAAGAAGCACGAAGGCAAAAAGAACTTAAGGCCCCATCTGCAAAAAGTGGCTGAGGCCATAAATTCCACCCGTCCCACGCTTTCTTTTAAGTTTTTGACAGATATGATCCTGGATTGGCAGGGCAAAGGCGTGCCTTTAGAAAAGAGCATCCCGGGGTTCCTTGAAATGCTAAAGGGCGCGCGTATTCAACAGGCCGAAGAAGCGGCTAAACTGCTTGAAGACGGCGACACCATATTGACACATTGTAATATCAGCGGAGTTTTGCCGCTGGTGGCGCAATTCTGCCTCGCTCAAGGCAAGACGATCTCATTTTTTGCCACCGAGACCAGGCCGTACCTGCAGGGCAGCCGCTTGACAGCCTGGGAGTTGCAGCGCTCGGGAGTTCCTGTTACAATAATATCCGATAATATGGTGGCGCAGGTGATGTCGGAGGGGAAGGTGAATAAAGTTATCGTCGGCGCCGACCACCTGGCGCAGAACGGCGATATCGCCAATAAGATCGGCACTTACCAGATCGCGATCCTGGCGCGTTATTTTAATATTCCTTTTTACGTGTTCTGCCCGCCTGCGTCAAGGAAGGCAACCGGCAAGGATATTAAAATAGAGATCCGTCCGGATAAGGAATTGTTGGAGTATCATGGCCTGCGCTTGGCGCCGGCCGGAGCAAAAGCCTATTATCCCGCTTTTGACGTGACTCCCAATGGATTGATCAC
>JAQTUY010000008.1:11688-26265 GCA_028707105.1 Candidatus Omnitrophota bacterium
AGGGAACGTCCCCATTAGATATGAAAATATTAAAAGAAGAAATGATCAAGGTTGGAAGGCGGCTTTATGATGCCGGATTGGCTGTTGCTAATTCCGGGAACATCAGCGCCAGGCTCAATGATGAGGACATTCTCATTACTGCTACCGGCACCCATCTGGGCAGCCTCAAAGACAGCGATATCGTTGTGGTGAATTTATCCGGCGCCAATGATTTTGCGGATAAAAAACCCAGCTCCGAATTGCCTTTACATAGCCTTATCTACAAGAATTTTTCCGTCAAGACGGTCATCCATTGCCATCCTCCGCTAATCAATGCTTATTTTGCGGTCAGCGATTCCATTAAAGCTCTCACTTTTGAAACTAAGTTTTATCTCGGAGAGGTCCCGGTATTAGCGCAGGAGACCCCAACCGTGACTAAAACGCAGCCTGTAATAGACGCCTTAAGATCAAATAATCTCGTTGTCCTGAAGAACCACGGGGCAGTGGCGGTCGGCAAGACTTTTACAGAAAGCTTAAGCCTGATCGAAGCCCTGGAAGAGGCGGTCAGGACCGCCGCCGTCGCCCGCTTATTCAAAAAGGACGCGCTCGACGGGCTGGACAGGGCCTTAAAGGATGAATTGACCAAAAAAGACGCCGCTTATCCGATGTTCTCCAAAGAACATATCCAGGCGATCGTGGACTTGGTCAACCAGGACGAGCTTATCGCTCAAAAGGGCCGGGAATTGGATCTCACGCTTAAGCTGGCGATCAAGCTGGACGGCAGCGATAAAGCCTATAAATTCAATTTTGAAAAAGGAAGGATCGTCAAACTTGATTTTGACCTGGATGCCCCTTACGTGATCTCAGCTCCCCAAGAAGTCTGGGAGCAGGTTTTTCTGGGCAAGCTCGATTCCTTTGTGGCTGTTACGCAGGGCAAGATGAAACTACAGGGCCAGATGGGCCAGCTTTCACGCTGGTATGTGCCTTTTTCCAGGTTGTTTGAATTATTCGCCAGGGTAAAATTCCAATGAACAACAGTTTATTTATTAACGGTGAATTCCTGGATACAGAACTCAAGCAAGGCGTGATGAATCCGGCAACGGGCGAAGAAATAGCCAGGGTTTGCGTTGCCGGGATCCGGGAAGCGCAAGCAGCCTTATCTGCGGCGCGCCTGGCCTTTGATGAAGGCCCCTGGCCGTATCTTTCTTTGGCGCAACGCCGGGATTTTATTTTGAAGATCGCGCAGGGGATCCTGGATAAAGCGGGAGAGCTGGCTAAACTGGAGACCCTCAATAGCGGTAAGCCCATCAAGGAATCCACCTTCATGGATATTCCCTCATCCGCCGAGACATTCAAATATTTTGCCGACAACCTGGAAAACTTACTTATGTCCGAGACAAGAGAAATATCCTCGGATATCGCCAAGGCTAAGGCTGTGCTTTTGCGCGAGCCGCAGGGAGTGGTGGTTTTGATCGTCCCCTGGAATTATCCGCTCTTGATCGCCTGCTGGAAACTGGCGCAGGCCCTGGCCGCGGGCAATACCGTAATTTTAAAGCCTTCCAGCCTCACCCCCCTGACCGCCCTGGAGCTTGGCGCGATAATTTCCGATGCCGGCCTGCCTAAAGGCGTTGTAAATATAATAAACGGCCCCGGAGATAAGATCGGCAAAGTTTTATGCGAAGATAAGCGGGTGGATATGATCTCCTTTACCGGCAGTAACCAGGTCGGAAGGAAGATCCTGGCCTATTCCTCGGTAAACGTTAAAAAAACGATCATGGAATTAGGAGGTAAATCCGCCGCGATCATCCTGAAGGACGCGGACCTGGAGTCTTGCGTCAACGGTTCGTTAAGCTCCATATTCTTAAACCAGGGCCAGATGTGCACCGCAATGTCACGCCTTTTTATTGAGGACGATATTTATGATAAATTTGTTTCCGATTTTGTCGCCAAGGCCCAGCGTATCAGGTTGGGTGATGGCCAGGATTATCAGACGCAGATGGGGCCGTTGATCTCCGAGAGCCAGCGTAAAAGCGTGCTTGCCTATGTAGAACAGGCTAAGAAGGAGGGCGCGAAGGTGCTCTGCGGGGGTGAGATACCGCGGGATGGATCTCTGGGAAAAGGATTCTTTTTAGGCCCAACCGTGATAGCCGAAGTTACACCCCGGATGAGTATCTTTAAGGAAGAGGTGTTTGGCCCGGTTGTCTGTATAGGTAAGTTTTCGGATCCGGATGAAGCAATAGGCCTGGCCAATACCGCTGATCTTGCCCTGGCAGGCTGTATCTGGAGCAAGGATATTGTCCTGGCGCAGGATCTGGCGCGCAGGATAAACGCCGGAGCGGTCTGGATCAATACCTACGGGATGTTCTTTAATGAATTGCCTTACGGCGGATTTAAACAGAGTGGATTCGGCAAGGAATTAGGCAGAGAGGGCTTCCTGGAGTATACCCGCCTTAAAAATATCATCCTCGACCAAAGCCAGGGTTCTAAGCCCCTCGTCAGCTACTGGCACGGTTTCTAACCCCATGTTCAAGCAATGGAAAGAGCGCGTTATCGCGCTGCTGAAGCTTAACAATACCCCGCGGGAAATAGCGCTGGGAGTAGGGATCGGCGCGTTTATCGGCATCACTCCCCTTTACGGCCTGCATACGGTCATGCTGGTCATCGCGGCATTGCTTGTTAAGCGGGTTAACAAAATAGCGATCCTGTTGGGGACAAACATTTCGCTTCCCCCGACCATGCCTATTATTACCTGGGCAGGTTATTCAATCGGTAAGTTTATTCTTGGGAATAAATACCCGGATTTCAGTTGGCAGATGTTCAGGCATTTCAGCTATAAAGATATGCTCAATTTTTATTGGCCGTTACTGCTGGGCAGCCTGATATTGGGGATAGTCTGCGGGATCGTATTGTATTTCCTGACCCTGATGTTCATCAACCGGCGGCGCGGAAAAAAAAGCTCCGGCGTCTTAAAAAAACGAGCCTATCGATAGCGGATATTTTTACTCTTGCCTTTTAATTTCAATACGCGGTATTCCGTAGCCTTCCTTGCTTCAAAATAGATCGAGGAAATATCTTTGTGTATCTGGTCCATCGAGAGGGGAGAGAGGACGGTCTTGTTAAGCGTTTTCTTGATACTGTCTATCTTGAGCCCGCATTTATATTGGGGGTGGAGCAGCTTGACAACAGAGATAGCGCCCATTGAAAGGACTACGCGCAGCGCTTCAGAAACGCTGATATCATGCGCCTCAGCCACAGATCTTAAGTATTCCGCCTGCCAATCCTCTAAAAGTACCTGGTGTCTTTTTAGCATACAGTCTCCTTAATTTGTTTTTTTAGCTTTGCCAACCGGTATTCCACGGCCTTGCGCCCTTCAAAATAAAGGCTGGATACCCAGCTGTGTTTTTTGGCGGCCGGTATTTTATCTGAGGCGCATTCTTTCATGGCAAGCTTGATCTTTTCTTTGGTCGCCCCGGATTTATACTCGGGGTGGAGCATGGATATGGCGCACAGCGTCCCGATCGAAAAGATGATCCGCAGCGCTTCGGATAAGCTGATATCGTAAATCCGCGCGATATTCTGGATATAATCTACCTGCCAATCCTCTAAAAGTACCTGGTGTCTTTTTAGCATAGATCCTCCTTAGTTTTGGCATATCCTAACACAAGATGGAGGGCAATGCAAAAGAAAAATGGGGCAAATGGTTAAATCGGCTTCCTTTTTTCTTGACAGGCCGCGCAATTATGCTATACTTTAAACCGTCACTCGTAATTTAGGGTGGCTTTTTCATTTTAGGGCTCCTGCCGGATAATCTTCCATATATAGAGGAAAGCATGCAATATGATTTTTTTATCTTAAGCGCTATTTTTGTCCCCCTGCTGGGCGCGTTACTCCTGCCGGCAGCCGGTTATGTTTCGGCGCGCCTGAGAAATTTCCTGGCGCTTGCGCTGATCCTGGTTTCTTTGGTTTGTTCGCTAAAGCTCCTTGTGCCGGCCTTAGCCGGAAAGGTCATAACCATTGACGCCCGGATGATGTTGGGTTTTAGTTTTTCCTTTGTCGCCGACGGCCTGGCCGTATTTATGGCTTGCACATCGTCTTTTATCAGCGCCATAATCGCTTTATATTCATTTAGTTACATCAGCCACTACGAAAATCAGAATGAGTATTACGCTATGATCGTCATGTTCGTGGGGGCGATGATGGGCCTGGTATTTTCGCAGAGCCTGATCCTGCTTTATGTTTTCTGGGAAATAACCGCTATTACCAGCTGGCGCTTGATAGGTTTCTTCAGAGAAAAACCTTTTGTGATCAAGGCGGATAAATCTTTTCTGGTAACGGTATTCGGGGCCTTGATGATGCTTTTAGGCTTTGTTATTATCTACCAGCAGACCGGTTCTTTTGACCTGGCAGTCATCAAACAGCAGGCCGCGATCACCCCGATCCCGGATATAGCCGTGGCTCTTATTCTTATTGGCATACTTTCAAAATCAGCCACTTTGCCTTTTCATACCTGGCTTCCCGACGCCGGCGTGGCCCCCTCTCCGGTAACCGCCTTTCTGCATGCCGCCGTGCTGGTCAAGATCGGAGTTTATGTTTTTGCCCGTCTTTTCTTGTCTACCTTTACTTTAAGTCAGATCTGGTATACGGTTGTTCCCGTGGTTGCCGCAGCCAGCGCCCTGGTTAGCGCCGCCGCCGCGCTGGTTGAGACTGATATTAAGAGGATAATCGCGTATTCGACCATCAGCCAGATAGGCTTTATTTTCTTCGGCCTGGCTACGGGAAGCAGGATCGGCATAGAAGGGGCGCTGTTGTATATCTTAATGCACGGTATTGCTAAAGCCGGGCTGTTCCTTTGCGCCGGTATCATTGAACAGAATACCAAGATACGCGATATTACCAAGATGGGCGGGCTTATCCGCGTTATGCCTGTAACGGCGATATCGTTTTTATTCTGCGCTTTTTCGGTAATGGGCCTGCCGCCTTTCGGTGGATTTTTCAGTAAATACCTGGTATTTGCCGGGGCGATCAAGGGCGGCCAGATCGCTATCGGTTTCGTGTTTTTAACCGGGGCTTTTTTGACTATCCTGTATCTTTTGAGGTTATTTAATATGGTCTTTATGGGAGAAGCCCGTCAGGCCAGCCCGAAAGAGGGTTCGGTTTCGATGGTCGCTTGCGTGGCGGCCCTGGCAGTATTTTCGCTTATCGGCGGTATCTTAGTGGCGTATCCGTCTTTATTTATCCAGGTCGTGGTCAGGCCGATGTTAGGAGTGGCGTAATGGCAGGGCAGATGTTGTTATTCATAATCATACCTTTGGTATCAGCGCTGTTGGTCTTGCTGGCAAGCAGATCGCGCCTGTTAAGCGGGGTTTTCGCGGTTTTAGCGGCCTTAGCCAACATGCTTTTGGCTTCAGCCTTGTTCGGCAAGAACCTGGAGTATTCCATACCCTGGTTAAGCGGTGGTTTGGATTTTTCCCTGCGCCTTTACGCTTTTAGCGCCTTTATTATCCTTTCCGCGGCGGTTTTAAGCTTTCTTATCGCGCTGTATTCCCTGGCGTCTCTAAGGACTAAGGATTACGCGGCTAAATTTTTTGCCTACTTTCTGGTCTCCCTGGCTTTTATCAACGGGGCTGTCCTGGCAAACAATCTGTTCGTATTGCTTTTCTTCTGGGAAGGCCTGTTGGTGACCCTTTTCGCGATGATCGCTATCGGAGGCAAGTTTGCTTTTGGCACTGCCACCAAGGCTTTAATAATCAACGGCATATGCGACCTGTGCATGATGCTGGGGATCATCCTTACCGGCGTGCTGGCCGGGACACTGACCATGTCTGGTATTGATCTTCCGTTGGATACGCTGGGTTCGACCGCTTTTATCCTGCTGATGATCGGCGCTATCGCCAAGGGCGGTTCCATGCCTTTTCACAGCTGGATACCCGACGCGGCCACCGACGCCCCGCTTCCTTTCATGGCATTTTTCCCGGCGGCAATGGAGAAGCTGCTGGGGATCTATTTTCTGACCCGGATATCCCTGGATATGTTTCGCCTGACAACGGGTTCCTGGATAAGCGTCCTGCTGATGAGCATCGGGGCGATAACCATAATCCTGGCGGTCATGATGGCGTTGATACAGAAGGATTTTAAGAAACTGCTTTCTTACCATGCTATAAGCCAGGTAGGTTATATGATACTGGGCATAGGCACCGCTGTCCCGGCCGGGATAATCGGCGGGTTATTCCACATGATCAACAATGCCCTTTACAAATGCGGTTTATTCTTAACCGGCGGCGCGGTTGAAAAACAGACCGGGACCACCGATCTGCATAAACTTGGCGGCCTGGCGGCTAAGATGCCCCTTACATTTATATGTTTCATGATAACCGCTCTTTCTATTTCCGGCGTGCCGCCTTTTAACGGGTTCTTCTCCAAGGAGCTGGTTTACGAGGGAGCCCTGGAGAGGGGTTGGATCTTTTATCTGGCCGCGGTCGGAGGGTCATTTCTAACCGCAGCTTCTTTCTTAAAGCTGGGCCACAGCGCTTTTCTGGGTAAATTAAATAAAGAACATGCCGCGATCAAGGAAGTATCGTTGTTCATGGTCATTCCCATGGTGGTGATCGCCGCTATTTGCGTCTTATTCGGGGTATATAATTATTTACCTTTGAAGGTCTTTATCCAGCCTATTTTGGGCGATAGACTGCACGGGCATAATTTTTACGGGATGCCGCCGAGCGTTACTCTTATAGCTATTACGGTATTAGTGTTACTGGCGGCGCTGGCCAATCACATTTTTGGATATAAAAGTAAAAAGAGCGCGCTTAAAGCGGCCGATCATATCCATTACGCGCCGGTGTTGTCGGGCATATACGCTAAGGCGGAAAAGAAGTATTTCGACCCCTATAATATCGGAATGAAATTCGCGCGTTGGTTTGCCGTTACCGGCTTCGCGCTGGACAGGGGAATAGACTGGCTGTATGATCATTTTACTGTCAGGGGCGTAACCGGGCTGGCCAACCAGGTCAAGAAGCTGCACACCGGTAATTATTCGGTATATCTACTTTGGTCGCTGTTAGGAATGTTCCTGGTAGTCATGTTCCTGGTTACTTCATTATAAGAGGAGACGGCAGTGGCACCACTTTTGATCTTAGTCCCGTTTTTCGCGGCTATATTTTTGAATGTTCCGTTTAAGGCCCTGAGGGAAAAGTCGGCTTTTGGGGTGGCGCTGGCCTTGTTTCTGGGACAGATGCTCTTGATGATCTTTCCTAAGGCCGGGCTGTGGACATTCCCTGTCGCGACGCTGGATAAGTTTTTTCACTTTCCTTTAAGGGTGGACGCCTTAAGCACGGTCCTGCTTTTCTGCATCGGGGCGGTATTGACCGCGACCCTCCTTTTATCACTGCGGGCCGTACCGCAGGATGAGAGAAGGCTTAATTTCATCAGCGTTCTCTTGTTAATGCAGGCCGGGATGAACGGCGCGGTGGTGGTAGTGGATCTTTTTTCTCTTTATGTGTTCCTGGAGATCGTGGCGGTTTCGTCTTTTATCCTTATTGCTTTTGATAAACATGTCCACGCTTTTGAAGCGGCGTTTAAATATCTGGTTATGTCGGTAGTGGCCACCGCGCTTATGCTTTTGTCTATCGCGTTGATACTTCTGGTATCGCCTGATACCACCTTTTCCGGGATATCCGCATCCCTGCAGGGTTCACCTAACAGCTTACTGGTGACGCTGGCTGTCGGGGTTTTCGTCTGCGCCGCGTTCATCAAGTCCGGGCTGATGCCTTTCCATGGCTGGCTGCCCGACGCGTATTCCGCGGCTCCGGCTCCGGTATCAGTTCTTCTTGCGGGCGTAGTGACCAAGACCGTCGGGATATATACACTGCTTCGGATCGTCATCTTTGTATTCGGTTTTACCCTGCCGCTTAAGAATATCTTACTTGCGGTGGGCGCGTTGTCCGCGCTAGCCGGGGCTTTAGCCGCTCTGGCCCAGACTGATTTTAAAAGAATGCTGGCCTATTCGAGTATCAGCCAGATGGGGTATATAATTTTAGGCCTTGGTTGCGGGACTCCATTGGGCGCGCTGGGAGCGGTATTCCATCTTTTTAACCACGCGATATTCAAGTCGCTCTTATTTTCAAATTCAGCAGCCATTGAATCCCGCGCCGGGATCAGGAATATTCAGGAGATGTCGGGGTTGGGCTCAAGGATGCCCTGGACAGCCCTTACCTGCGCTGTAGGCAGCCTTTCGACCGCCGGTATACCTCCATTAGCGGGTTTCTGGAGTAAGTTTATCATCATCATCGCGTTGTGGATGTCGGGTAATTACACCTACGCGGTAATAGCGATCCTGGTCAGCCTGCTTACCCTGGCGTATTTTCTTTATTTACAGAGAAATGTTTTCTTCGGTAAGGCAAAAGATACTTTTAATAAAATAGAAGAGGCGGAGTTCGTTATCCTGCTTCCGGCGATAGTATTCAGCGCGATAACATTTATAGTGGGCGTGGCGTTCCCCTGGGTATGGAACACCTTATTGCTGCGCTTGCCGAGTATATTTGGGGCCTAGAATGAAAGTAGATCTGATTATCCTTGCGATTTTGGTAATATCTGCCTTATGGGCGGTGATGACGCGCAGTCTTATCCGTTCAGCCATCGGCCTGGCGCTTGCCAGCGCGGTCTTGACGGTGATTATGTTCAGGCTTTCTTCGCCTTTTGCCGCCGTATTTGAACTCTCGGTATGCGCGGGCCTTATCTCGGTATTGTTCTTAAGCACTATCAGTCTTACCCATCCGATGACCCACCAGGAAGCCGCACAGCATCAGCGAGAAAGATACAGCCGTTACTTCGTTTTACCTTACATCCTAATAGTCATAGGTATTATTTTTGCTTTCGTGCAAGTCAGGCCGGAATTAAAACTTCCGCCCGCGGCGGCGCAGACAGAAGTGCGCGTTATCATGTGGAATTTGAGGCAGGTGGATCTGATCGGCCAGGCTATTATTTTATTGACCGGCGTTTTTGGCGTGGTGCTGTTGTTAAAGGAGGCGCGGAAGAAATGAGCGCGGAGTTCTTCAATTTGCTCTGGTACGCGGGCATGGCCGCGGTTATGCTTTTGGTGACCGGATTTTATTGCGTGCTGGCTACCTATAATCTGGTGCGGGTCTTAATTGGTCTTGAGATCCTGATTAAGGCAGTCACGCTTTTGATTATATTAGCCGGCTATTTGACCGGCAAGGCAGCCTTGACCCAGACCCTGGTCATTACTTTAATAGTCGTTGAAGTAGTGGTTATGACGGTAGGTATGGGCGTGATACTCGGCGCCTACCGGCATTACGGTACGCTGGACGCGAGGGAACTGAGAAAGTTAAAAGGATAATATGGATAAACTACTGCAAAGCGCGCCCGTTGTTTTTATCATGCTGCTTTTGGTCGCCTGGTTATTATCGCGCGTCTTATCGGTGCTGGCTTTTCGCGTCGGGAAAAAACCCGGCGGCGAAGGAAAGGCTTACGCCTGCGGTGAAGATAATTACGATAACTCTGCCCAGCCGGATTACAGCACCTTTTTCGCTTTCGCCTTTTTCTTTACCCTGGCGCACGTGGCCACGCTGGTGATGACTACGGTTCCTACGCTGGTTGCGGGAGTTAGCGCGGTCATTTTTGTTTATATACTCGCGGTGGCAGCAGGGTTATATGTTCTTCTGAGGAGGCAGCAGGAGTGAAAACAATCGATAGGGTCATCAACTGGTCGCGTCTTAAGTCGCCCTGGATAATACATTTTAATACCGGGGCCTGCAATGGTTGTGATATTGAGATTATTGCTGCTTTGGCTCCGCGTTATGACCTGGAGCGTCTGGGCATCCTGTTAAAAGGGACGCCCCGCCATGCTGATGTGTTGGTTTGTTCGGGACCGGTTACTAAGCAGACTGAAGACAGACTGGTGAGGATTTATGAGCAGATGCCTCAGCCGAAATTCGTCGTGGCTGTGGGAACTTGCGCTTGCAGCGGCGGAGTTTTTCAGGGATGTTATAATGTCAAGTCCGGCATCAACGCGGTCATACCGGTTTCGGTTTTTATACCGGGATGCCCGGCCAGCCCTAAAGCTATACTCGATGGCGTGATCAAGCTCTTGGCCAGCCTGGAGATGAAGGAGGAAAAAGAATGACCGTTTGCGAGAATATCAGGCAGCAGTTAGCGGCGCGGTTCCCCGGGATCGAAGAAAGAGTTAAGATCCCCAGGCCCAGGCGCATATTCGTAGAGGCTGCCGCCGATGAATTCAGGAAGATATTCGAGTTTGCGATAAATGAGCTGGGTTTTAACCATTTATGCACCATTACCGGAGTGGATGAGCGGGTAAATTTCAGCCTGATCTATCACCTGGCCAAGGAAAACGGCGTGCTTTTGAATATCAAGATAAGCGTATCGCATGATGCTCCGCAGGCGGATTCCATAATCGGATATTTTCCGGGGGCTGAGATATATGAGAGGGAATTGGTGGACTTGTTCGGCATTCAAATAAAAGGCCTGCCTGAAGGCCTGCGTTATCCCTTAGCCGATGACTGGCCGAAAGATGAGTATCCTTTGCGCAAGGACTGGAAGCCTAAAACCGCTCAAGCGCAGGAGGGTAAATAATCATGCGCGATTCGCATAAATTCAAGATACCCATCGGGCCGCAGCATCCCGCTTTAAAAGAGCCGGAAGGCTTTAGCGTGGCCTTAAGGGGGGAGAAGATCCTGGGAGTGGATATCCGGCTGGGTTACAACCACCGCGGGATAGAGAAGGCGGCAGAAGAGAGGACCTATATCCAATCCCTGTATATTATTGAGCGCATCTGCGGGATATGTTCGCATTCGCACTCTACTTGTTTTGCCCAGGCGGTTGAAGAGATAGCGGCGTTGGAAGTCCCCAAGCGCGCTCTTTATATTCGCACCGTGATCGGAGAGCTGGAGCGGGTGCATAGCCATTTACTTTGGCTGGGAGTAGCGGGCCACGAGATAGGTTTCGACACTTTACTTATGTATTCCTGGCGTGACCGCGAGATTGTAATGGATATCCTGGCGCTTTTGACCGGAAACCGGGTTAATTACGGCATTAATACTTATGGAGGAGTAAAGCGGGATATTTCCCCTGAACAGGCCCAGGAAGTTTTAAAGGGCGTGGATATCCTGGAAGAAAGGACTAAGTATTATATTGAGATTGCCACCCAGGAAGTTACGGTTATCCAGAGGCTTTCCGGAGTGGGCGTTTTGTCCCGTGAAGATGCGATAAGGCTGGATACCGTGGGCCCTACCGCGCGCGCGAGCGGCGTAGCCCGGGATGTCAGGAAAGATGATCCGTATTCAGCTTATTCGGAAGTGCCTTTTAATGTGATCACGGATGACCATTGTGATGTTTACGGCCGCACCGTGGTCCGCCTTAAAGAATTAATGGAAGCCTATAAAATAATCCGCTATGTCTTGAAGAATATGCCCGAAGGCCCGATAGCGATAAAAGCCCCGCGTAAGATCCCGGCGGGCGAAGCCCTGGGCCGTTACGAAGCTCCGCGCGGAGAGGATGTCCATTACGTAAAAGCTAACGGCACGGAAAAACCTGAGAGAGTTAAGGTGCGCGCCCCGACATTGGCTAATCTCCAGGCGGTTAAGCATATGCTCAAAGACCGCTACCTTGCGGATATGCCTATCGTTATCGCCGCGATCGACCCTTGTTTCTCCTGCACCGATAGGATGATATCGATCGACTATTCGGGCAGCGATAAGTCCGAAGCGATAAAATGGGAAGCTTTGCGTTCTTACGGTATTGAATGGTATAGAGGCAAGGGGATAGATTTCTCCAAACTTAATAAGGAATTCTCCCGCCGCGCTATTTCATAGCGGGCGGGATCCCGCTGGAGGTTTCTAAGAGGAATAGCGGGAAGGAACGGTAAATAAAATGCTTTATACACTTTTCTATATTTTGATTTTTCCGGGTTTTCTGTTTGTGAGCTGCTTTGGGCTGTTCGCCGAGTTCATCGACCGCAAGCTTTACGCCCGGATGCAGAACAGGGTGGGCCCTCCGTGGTTCCAGCCTGTCGCTGATTTTATCAAGCTCATAGCAAAGGAAGAAGTGATCCCGTCAGCGGCTAACCCCAGAATGTTTGAGGCCGCGCCGTTATTCTCCCTGGCATCTTGCGTATGCGCTTTTCTTTATATCCCGTTATGGAGAGTCGGCTCTTTATCTCCCTTTAACGGAGATTTGATCGTAGTGCTTTATTTGTTGACTATCCCGACCCTGTCATTTTTTATAGGAGGATGGTATTCGACTTCTTTATTTTCCCGGATAGGCTCGGTGCGCTGCCTCAGCCAGCTCTTTGCTTATGAGGTGCCTCTTTTTATGAGCATATTATCCTGCGCGCTTTTGGCCAATACCTGGTCTTTCAGCCAGGTGATCGCTTTCTACAGAGCCCACCCCGGTTTATGGCTGGTGAATATCCTGGGTTTTGGCGTATCACTGGTGGCGCTGCTGGGTAAGCTGGAAAAGGTGCCTTTTGATATTCCGGAGGCGGAAACCGAGATAGTGGCGGGGGTTTTTACCGAATACAGCGGCAGGCGCCTGGCTTTGTTAAGGCTGACCCTTGATATTGAATTAGTGGTGGGTAGCGCGTTATTGGCGGCTGTATTCCTGCCTTTCGGTTTTTGCTGCGGCCCGCTGTGGGGTTTTATTTTTTTCATAATAAAGGTTTTGTTGATCATCGCCCTGCTTTCATTGTGCCGTACTGTATTTTCGCGCCTGCGCATCGACCAGATGATCAATTTCTGCTGGAAGGTCCTGGTGCCGATAGCGCTGGTTCAGCTGGTGATCAATCTGGTCATAAAAGGAGTAATCTTCCGATGAGCAAGCGCCCGGGTAAGATGGCCCAGGAGGTTTTGAGGTCGCTTTTTAAGAAGCCGGCGACGGTAAAATATCCCCAGGAAAAACTGGATCTACCGGACAAGTTCAGGGGGGAGCTCAAATTTTATCCTGAAAGATGCATCGGCTGCAAAATGTGCATGCGGGATTGCCCGACCAATGCTATTACCATAATAAAGGCCGGCGAAAAAGAATTTGTAGCCGAGATAGATTTGAGTAAGTGTATTTATTGCGCGCAATGCGTGGATTCCTGCCCGAAAAAAGCGCTCGAATCTACCAAAGAGGTAGAGTTGGCGCAGCTTGATAAAAGTAAGCTAAAGGTGGTGCTTGGTGCGCAGCCTAAGAACCCTTCTCCATAAGAAGCTTTCCGGCGCCGGCAGGGTACTGGTTTTGGGCGTCGGCTCCGATCTGCGGGGCGATGATGCCGCGGGAATGCTGGCGGCAGAAGCTCTTCATAAGATCCGCTCTTCTTTTAATATTCCCCTTAAAATTATCTTTGCCTCTACCGCTCCGGAAAATTTTACCGGGGAAATAAAGCGTTTTTTACCCACCCATATTATAATCATCGATAGCGCCGATCTCGGTAAGAAGCCGGGTGAGATCGCGCTTGCCGGACTACAGGAAATTTCCGGGATGTCGTTTAATACCCACCAGCTGCCCTTAAGGATAATGTTTGATTATCTCCTGAGATCTCTTAATTGCCAGGTGTTAGTTATCTGCATCCAGCCGCAAACTCTGGGATTCGGCAATCTCCCCTCCAAAGCCGTTAAGCAGGCGGTTAAGTCGCTTGTTGCAATCATAAAAGAAGCGTTGACCAAGCCATAATATGAAAAAACGGATATTTGTGTTGTTTGTATTCCTGTGCTTTATCGCCGTTAACCCTCTGGCTTGGGCGCAAGAGCGCAAACCGTCTTTTAACTGCGGATTAAAAATAGTCGATCTTACCTATGAATATCCGGATGGCGCAGAAGAAACATTGACCACCGCGATCTGGTATCCGTCAGACGCAGCGGAAGAGCCATACCGGTATAGCGCCGCGGGGGAAGGTAAATATTTTGAAAGCAGGGTCGCTTTGGACGCTCCGTTGGCAAAAGTGAGCGCTCCTTATCCGCTGGTTATTTATTCTCATGGATTATACGGCAGCGGCAGCAGCTCGGCGTTTTTTATGGAATACCTGGCTCGGAGCGGATATATAGCCGCGGCCCCGGATTATACCGATACCCTGCCTCCCGGATATAAAGATCAGGCGGCTTTTGTCAGATTAAAAGAAGGTAATATTATGTCTGTTGCCGAGGGCCTGATGGCAGCTAAGCAGTTAGCCGATTATATGAATCTTGAACGCGGTTATTTTTTGGCCTACCTGGCAAAATACAGGTTAAATCAAATTTCCTTTATGCTGGATAAGATGCTTGAAATGAACGCGGATCCGGGCTCGTTTCTCTATGGATCGATAATGGAGGATGCGATAGGGATGTGCGGGCATTCTCTGGGAGGTACGGTTGCGCTGGGTAAAGTCGGGGCATATCCCGCCGGGGAATTTAAGGATCGGCGCATAAAAGCGGCCCTGATATTATCGTCTCCGGCTTATCCGTTTGAGGAGACCGCTTCTAATATCGGCGTTCCGGTGATGTTTATGGCCGGCGATAATGATGAGCCGGGATTAAGGCCGGATATCCCCAGGAAAACCTTGTTTGACAAGGCCGGGCCGCCTAAGTTCTATCTGGTAGTGCTCAAAGG
>JAQTUY010000098.1 GCA_028707105.1 Candidatus Omnitrophota bacterium
AAAATAATATCTTTACCGGAATACGGAGCCATCTTTTTATACATCGCTTCCACCATCTTGATCTGGATACGGCCTTCATTAAAATAGAACCGGCCGTCTTTTTTAATGATCCGCCCGGTCATAAAATTCATCGGCGGAGAACCGATAAAACCCGCCACAAACTTATTCGCGGGATGGTCATATATCGATATCGGGTCGGCGACCTGCTGTAAGACGCCGCCCCTCATGACCGCTATCCGATCCCCCATCGTCATAGCTTCTACCTGGTCATGGGTGACGTAGATCATCGTAGTCTGGAGCCTGATGTGCAGCTTATGTATCTCGGTGCGCATCTGCACGCGCAATTTGGCGTCCAGATTACTTAAGGGTTCGTCAAATAAAAAAACCATAGGCTTCCTGACTATGGCTCTTCCAACCGCGACCCGCTGCCTTTCTCCTCCGGACAATTCGCGGGGCTTGCGGTTGAGCAAATGTTTTAACCCCAATATGTCAGCCGCTTCGTTCACGCGGGTAACTATTTCTTTTTTCGGGTAATGCCGCAGCCTAAGGCCGAAAGACATATTTTCAAATACCGTCATATGCGGATATAAAGCGTAATTCTGAAAGACCATCGCGATATCGCGGTCCTTGGCGGGAATATCGTTAACCACCCGGTCGCCGATGAATATTTTGCCTTTAGTGGCGCTTTCCAGGCCGGCGATCATCCTTAAAGTCGTGGATTTTCCGCAGCCGGAAGGCCCGACCAGGACCATAAACTCTTTATTTTCGATCCCCAAGTTTATGTTATTGACGACTTTTACATCCGAAGCGAAGATCTTGCTTACATTTTGTAAACTTACTTGCGCCATTTTTATTTACCCGCCCGATTTATGCCTCGCGTTATTTTACGCGTTAAAGCATTATTATATAATAAACAATAAAAATGTCAACCTAGATAATCGATCAGCGAAAACAGGGTGCTCTTCAAGCTTTTGCGGTTGACGATCATATCGATAAGCCCGTGCTCAACGAGGAATTCAGACCGCTGGAATCCCGGCGGTAATTTTTGTTTTATGGTTTGCTCTATGACGCGCGGGCCGGTAAAACCTATTAATGCTTTAGGCTCAGCTATGATCACATCGCCAAGCCCGGCAAAAGAAGCCATAACCCCGGCCATCGTGGGGTTGGTCAGGACCGATATGAACAAGAGCCCCGCTTTATTATGGCCGGAAAGGGCGACCGACGTCTTAGCCATCTGCATCAGGCTGTACATCCCCTCGTACATCCTGGCTCCCCCTCCAGAGCCCGAAACAATGATCATGGGGAGTTTTTCTTTAGTGGCGAACTCTATAGCGCGGGTTATTTTTTCGCCGACCACCGATCCCATCGAACCCATGATAAAACGCGAATCCGTAACGGCAATAGAAACTTTCTTGCCGCTTAGAGTTCCCTCGCCGGTTATCACGGCGTCGACCAATCCTGTGAGTGCCTGGTCTTCAGAGAGCTTATCTTTATAGGTCTTGGGCCCTTTAAAACTTAACGGGTCAAGCGAGGCCATATCTTGATCAAATTCATTAAAAGTATCTTCGTCTATTATCGTTTTTACCCTTTCTTTGGCGTCCAGCGTGAAATGGTAGCCGCATTTCGGGCAGACCTTAAGATTTTCTTCCAAAGTTTTATTATAAAGCGCCTCGGAACAGCCCTCGCATTTAGTCCACAGTCCATCGGGGATATCCTTCTTTTTTATCCTGACAATTGTATATTTGGGCTTACCGAACAGGGGCATTTTCGTTATCCTGGTTAAATTTGTTGATTAGCAACCCGGAGAGGACCTTGGGATAAAAATAGGTTGTTTTAGGGGGCATCCTCTCGCCCGTCAAGGCCACAGATACCATTTCTTCCACCTTTACCGGATTGAGCAAAAAAGCCACGCAGCCGGTGTTCTCGTCAGCCCATCTTATGGTCTCGCCGGGATCCGGAATGAAACGTATCCTGTCCTTATCATTAAAATCCACTCCCAGTATTTTAGACAGGAGGACATGATTAAGTATGCACACGTCGAGCATGCGGTATTCTTTCGGTTTATCCGGGATCAGGTTATCCATTATCCTGGGGTTTTTAAGGCGGACAAAATAGAAAGTTTTACCCGTATATATCCCGATGGCATGCTGCCTTTTACCGGCCTTCTCCATCATTAAGAAGAATTTGCTCTTGTCTTTAACCTGTTCTACGTCAAAATATTCCCTGATCTCGTTCTTCAATTTCTTTATATCCTCGTCCGATACGCCGCATACCAGCCTGTTGCAAGGCAATATCGTCAAGCCCTTAGACTCAACGTTGGTAAAATAAGCCAGGATATAGTTAAAATCCTCTTCCCCGGTTATCTTGCCGAGCTTATCGCGCATCTCTTCGCGGTACATGGATCCGACCTCGTAACGATGGTGGCCATCGGCAATAAAGATCTTTTTGTCCAGCATCTGTTTCTGGATCGCCGCAAGCGCCTCGGGTGAATTGAGCCGCCATACTTTATTTAGGATCTTGTCGCTATCGGTCACTTCGATAAAAGGAGCGGTTTTAGCGATATAATTATCGAAAGTGCGCTGGATTATTCTTTTATCGTCGGAAAATAAGACGAATATCGGGCTAAGGTTGGCCTTTATCTGTTTGAGCAGCTTAAACCTGTCCTCCTTGGCCGCCTGGCGGGTATGCTCGTGAGGAAAGACCCCGCCCTTATCTTCAAATTTAAGCAGAGCCAGGAATCCCAGGCGCGTTTTCTTCTCGCCGCGGACAGTATATTGCTGGCTGTAAAAATAAATGGCCGGTTTATCATCGTTTATCAGGACCTCTTCCTTAAGCCAGGAGGACATATGCTTTCTGGCCCGCGCATATTTGTCTTCTCCCGGGACGTCCTTTCCCAGAATTAGATAAATAAGGTTATAAGGGTTCAAGTTATGGAAATACTCCTGGGCTTGGGGGCTTATGATATCGTACGGAGGGCAGACGACCTTGGAAAGGTTGGGGATCTTTTCCTGATTGTAAACTACGGCTGAAAACGGTTTTATTTTGGGCATTTTAATGTTTGCAGGCTCCGCCTTTGGGGCAGGTGTGGCATCCTGACTTTGCTTGCTTGGGGTAATCGGTAGCGTAAAACCCCGGGCCTTTAAATATTATACCGGCGCCGCTGCCGATCAGGCGCTTGACCTTGCCCCCGCACTTGGGGCATTTTTGCAGCGGTTTATCATTCATCCCCTGAAGGGCGTCAAAATGATGGCCGCACTTTAAACACTCGTATCCGTAAGTAGGCATTTATCCTCGTTAATATTTACCTGAAAGTTTTCTTTATTTTATCCGTGAAACTTTCTTTGCTATTAATGTCTTCGCCTGAGGCGCGCGCGAATTCCTCGATCAGACGGCGTTGTTCCGCGGACAGGCTTGCGGGTATCTCTACTACAACCCTCACCAGTTCATCGCCAAGCGCCTTGGTATGGACGTCCGGGATACCCTTATCCTTAAGGCGGAATATCTTGCCGCTCTGAGTTCCGGCGGGTATCTTCATCTTTGCCTTACCGCTCAGGGTAGGGACTTCCACTTCTCCCCCGAGTATTGCTTTAGATAAGCTGATTTGCATCTCGGTCACAAGGTCATTCTGGTGCCTCTGGAATACGGCATGAGGCATGACTTCGATAACTACGTATAGATCACCCCGGCCGGCTGACCCCGCTTCCCCTTCCCCTCTTACGCGCAGGTTCGAGCCTGAATCCACGCCCGCCGGTATTTTTACTTTTATCTTATGAGTTTCTTTGACTCTTCCTGCTCCGGCGCAGGAAGAACAAAGGCTTTGAATGATCGAACCTTCACCGTGGCATTTGGAACAAGTTTGCGCCATCTGGAAGAAACCGTTCGAAACGACCGTGCGCCCGGCGCCCCGGCATTGAGGACAGGTAGTTTTTTTAGTTCCCGGTTTGGCTCCGCTTCCGCCGCAGACGGAACATAATTCATACCGCGGGATGGTTACCGTTGTTTCCGTGCCTCCAGCCGCGTCTTCCAGCGATACCCTGACCGCGATCTCCAGATCCCTGCCTCTGCGCGCGGATCCTGCGCGTCTTGAACCGCGGCCTCCGCCGGAGATATCAAATCCCAGATCGCTGAATATCTGCTCAAAGATGCCGCCGCCAAGCCCGTAATCCGACATATCCGAGAATACGCTGTTAAAATCAGCGCCTTTAAAAATATCCTCGTACGCGTATTTCTGGTCTATGCCGGAATGGCCGTATTGGTCATAAAGAGCGCGCTTCTGGGAATCCGATAATACGGCATAGGCTTCCGATATATCCTTAAACTTTTCTTCGGCCTCTTTTTTCTGTTCCTGTGGAACCCGATCGGGATGAAAACGCAAAGCCATCTCCCGGTACGCCCTTTTTATCTCATCAAGGCTTGAGTTCTTCTTTACACCAAGTACTTCATAATAGTCGCGCTTAGTAGACATCATGGAATATTACTTCTTATCTCCGTCTTCTTCTTTATACTCGGCATCTATTATATCTTCCTTGCCGGTTTTTTCTCCGCCGGCGCCTCCTTGAGGCTGTTCTTGCTGAGGCTCTGCTGCCGGCTGGCCCTGCTGTTGGGCTTGCTGCTGCTGTTTCTCGGCGGCATGCTTATAGATCTCTTCCGCCAGCTTATGCGCGGCCTTGGTCAGGTCCTCTTGGGCCTTTTTGATCCTCTCGACGTTCTTATCCTTAATAGCGGTCTTCAGGTCGTTAAGCTTAGCTTCGATGTCGGCCCTTTCAGCCTGATCGACCTTATCGCCGAACTCTTTAAGGGATTTTTCGGTGCTGTAAGCCAGGGTATCCGCCTGGTTGATAGCTTCTACTTCTTCTTTTTTCTTCGCGTCATCCGATGCGAACTGCTCGGCGTCTTTGACCATTTTGTCGATCTCTTCCTTGGAAAGTTTCTTCGGCGCGGTAATGCGGATGGACTGTTCTTTGCCGGTTCCCAGGTCCTTGGCTGATACATGCACGATACCGTTAGCGTCGATATCGAAGGCAACCTCTATCTGGGGAATGCCGCGGGGAGCCGCGGGAAGGCCGACCAGGTCAAACCTGCCTAATTCCACATTATCATTGGCCATCTGCCGCTCTCCCTGGAGAACGCGGACAGTTACCGCGGTCTGATTATCCGCCGCGGTTGAAAATATCTGGCTCTTTCTGGTAGGTATAGTCGTATTTCTTTCGATCAACTTGGTATTTACTCCTCCCAGGGTCTCAATACCCAGGGATAATGGAGTAACGTCAAGCAGTAATACGTCTTTCATGTCGCCCTTGATGATCGCCGCCTGGATCGCGGCGCCTAAGGCTACGCACTCCATAGGATCAACCCCGCGTTCGATCTTCTTACCCACATAATCCTCGACAAACTTCTGCACGATGGGCATACGCGTAGGCCCGCCTACCATGATGATCCGGTCTACTTCCTTAGAGGTCAACTTAGCGTCGGAAAGCGCCTGTTCGATAGGATGACGGCACTTGTCGATGATCGGTGAGATCAGGTCTTCCAGGGTCGCCCGGGTGATAGACATGGCCATATGCTTCGGCCCGCCGGCGTCGGCAGTGATAAAAGGAAGATTGATATCCGTAGTCACGGTAGAGGAAAGCTCAACCTTAGCTTTTTCCGCGGCCTCACGCACTCTCTGGAGAGCCATTTTGTCGGTGCGCAGGTCAATACCGGTTTCGCGTTTAAACTGGTTGATGATATGGTCGATAAGCGCGTTATCCATATCGGTTCCGCCCAGCTGGGTGTCTCCGGAGGTGGATTTTACTTCAAAAACGCCCTGAGCCATTTCCATGATAGTAACATCAAGCGTTCCGCCCCCCAGGTCGAAAACCATGATCCTCTGCTCTTTATGCGATTTTTCCAGGCCATAAGCCAGGCAGGCGGCTGTCGGTTCATTAACGATACGCAGGACCTTCAAGCCGGCGA
>JAQTUY010000099.1 GCA_028707105.1 Candidatus Omnitrophota bacterium
GCTTCCTTAATCGGCTTGCGCTCCTTAAAAGAAATACGGCCATAAGTATCTATGCCCCTATCTTTAAAGGAGTTAAGCTTATCTTTTCTTTGTTGAAGAAGTTCGCTTATTTCCATAGTTTTATGATTATATAGCAGAAATACGGCGTTGTCAATCGCTTAAAGCGCGGCGGGTCTGGAATAAAAAGGCTTACTTTGAGGCGACGCCGGCTTTAATGGTAAGCTTGATTATAGGCCGGGAAGGATCGTCTGTTTGTACATAGACATACTGGGTCATCGCGCCCCGGTAACCCGAGGTATCTACGGTGACTTTTATTTCCCCGGTCCCTCCGGAAGGGATATGACGGCTTGAGATCTCGCTAACAGTGCAGCTGCATGATGTCTGCAAGTCGTTTATAACCAGGAGTTTTTGAGAATCATTCTTGATAATAAAACTGTGCGCCAGTATATCGCCTTCTTTTACCCGGCCAAAATCCCAGTCATAAGGGTGCTCCTGCGAGGCGTATCCGGCGTTGAATGAACCCAGTATTATTATTGCAAACAAAGCCAGTCGTATATTTTTCATCTTATATTCCGGCGAGCAGAGCTATTCCTAAACCCAGGAAAACGGCCGCTAAAAGGACTTTCACCGCGACAAGATGGCTGCGCAAGGACCGCGCGAATTGCCCTGAGCTAACACCCAGTAAAGCCAACAAGAATATCAACAAAAGCGGCACCGTGAACATGATATTATATATGACCAAATAAAATAAAGCCTGGGCCTTAAGCGGCGACGATTTTAAGACAAATACGATGATCGGAAGGTACAATTGGCCGGTACAGACCGCTTCAAGCATAGAGACGAAAAAGCCGCAGGCAGAGGCGCTCAGGATAAGCCTAAGCATCCCCCTGCTTTGATCTGCGTCTTCGCCTGCCCTGCGGTAATATTTACCGATCACCCGGTGGATCAGGTTCCTGACTTTATCCGGCAAACGCAATGTCACTTCTTCGGCCCTGCCGGTTTTTTTAAATATACGGATATCGTAAAGCGTGAAAGCGAAAAGGACAAAACATATAAGCGCCGATGCCCCGTAAACTATATTCTTGACCAGGTAGAACCCTTTGAACGCGTAAAGAACGCGAAAAAGCCCTAAACCCAGAAAAAAATAAGACGCGAACACTGCCAGGATAAAAGATAAGCCTACTGCCGCCACTTCTCTCCTGCGGTATTTCTGAGCCATCAGGAAGGCGATAAAAAAAACAATGACCGTAAAAGCGCAAGGGTTAATACCGTCGATAGCTCCGGCGATAACCACTGCCAGCAAAGGCAATGACTTAAAGCGCGCGATCAAGTCTATCTCATCAAACGGTCCTTCCATAGACGGGGCCCGTCCCAGGGATCCTTCTATAAAATACTCTATCTGCGCCGGATCGCGGGCCTCCACGTCCAGGAAACGGCCCTGCATATAAATTATCGGCAGGATCTTACGCGGACAGGCATATTTTTCCTGGAGGCTGAGGAGGTATTTATAATTATCAAGATTATCCAGGTCCAGATATTTAACCTCGATCACCCCATTATATTTAGCTTCAATGCGAGGCATAAATTCAGACCTAACCTTCAAACAATGGTTACAGGCCGGCGAGTAAAAGATCACCAGCTTCGGGGCACTTGAATATTTCTCTTGCGCCTTTAACGCAACGGCGCTGCCCAGCAGGAAAAAAGCCGCGCTTAGGACGATAAGGACCAGACTTTTAATAGATCTCATCTTTTGATAATAAATGACATCATCCTGTTTTGGGTCTTATCTCTCCTGAAAGAAAAAAAATCCCGCTCATCGCACAGGGTGCATATATCCAGATCGGCAAATTTGTCCCTATCTATCCCCCTGGCAGCAAGACTAGACCTGGCAAAACCGACCGGGTCAAAATAAAGCTTGCCGCCGCGTTCATTCACAAAAGGGGATAGATCCCGATATCCCAGGAACTCACCGGTGACTTCAAAGCAGCACCGGCGCATTGCCACCCCGGCCAGGACTTTAGCCGACGCAAGATCAATGCCGATATTATCCAATATCCCCTCTTTTGCCGAACGCCAGCCCATATGCACCGCCCCCGCCGAACCGCTCTTCTCATCATAAACAAATAACGGCAGGCAGTCGGCGGTCTTGACTACCAGGGCTAGGCCGGATTCTTTAGTAAACAAAGCGTCACACTCATAGATACCGGCTTGGTCTATAGAATGGACGCCGCAAGAATGTGCCTGTTTCATAAAAGAAACGGCGATATCCCGCCCCAACAAACTGCCCAGGGCATCACTAACATCCTTCTTGACATCCCTTCCCTCAAGCGATGTTTTAGTAAAGCCCGCGGTCACGTTTTCCGGAAAAAAGTCCTCAATTAAATATAGATCGTCCTTCTCCAGCAGCCTCACCGCGCCTCCATGACTACCAGCGTTATATCGTCGTATTGCGGAATCATCCCGATAAATTCATGCACTTCATCCTGCACGGCACGCATCAATTCCTCAGGCGGCTTTTGATGGTTCTTGATAAAAGAATCTTTAAGCCGCTCGAGGGTAAAACGCTCCCCCTCTTTATTAAGAGCCTCGGTTACGCCGTCGGTATATAACAATATCTTATCATTAAGCTCCAGCTTGAACTTTCTCTCCTCAAGGTAGATACCGATATCCGGCAGCATGCCCAGCATAATGCCGCCGGACTGAACGGATTCCAATTCTTGAGCCTGATCATGATAAATAAGGATATGCTCATGCCCGGCGGATGAATAAGTCATGGTCTTAGTCTTAGACTGCCACATCAGATAAAGCATAGTCATGAATTTTTGGCCTGAGATATGCTGATGCAGTATCTGGTTGGCCCGCAGGAGTATTTGCTTGGGAGAGCCCTCTTCCTGGGATAAGGTGTGGATGGCGGTCTTAGCCATAGCCATAAAAAGGCCTGCCGCCACGCCTTTGCCGGATACGTCGCCGATGACTATGGAAAGATCGTCTTTATCCGCCAGGGTTATAAAATCATAGTAATCCCCGCCTATTTCCCTGGCCGGCTGCATCAGCCCCTGGATATCCAGCCCCTGTATATGCGGGCTGCTCTGAGGCAGGAGCGTCATCTGTATCTGCCGGCCCATACGCATCTCTTCATCCAGGCGCTCTTTCTCTGCCAGGTCTTCATAGTGCAGGGCGTTGAAGACGGTAACACCGGCCTCAAGGCCCAATTTGCGCAGGAGATCAATATCTTTCGCGGTGTAAGCCTGAAGGTTCTCTTTCTTACCCAGCCCAAGAAGGGCGCAAACTTTGTTTTCCAGGACCAGGGGCACGATCAATTCCGTTTCGTTATCCTTAAACCAGGATAAAGCTTCCTCTTTTATACCTTCATATTGGGGATCAACTTCCACCTGCTCTCTTTCCACCACATTCTGGCGGCTAAGGAGCCATTGGCAGAAGGCGCTGGAAGCAATGATCTCACGGTGGAATTCCGGCATATTGATCCGGTCGGATTCTTCAAAAAGCTCCAGGGCATCGCGTTGATGGAGTATTCCGACGTCCTTGTAACCGCGCCGGCCGGTAAGTAAAAATTCGGAATTATCCTTGGATGCGATATACAGCAGGCTGTTGCGCAAATACATCGCTTCGCACACCTCGGTAAGCAGATTCCGTGTCAGATCCTCTATATTAATACACGTGGCTATCTTCTCGGCGACCTTGCCCAGGATAGTCTGGTAATCGTATTTACGGCGGCGGAAGAATTGGTCGACAAAGGGGCGCAAACGGTTGTAGTAAGCGACAAAAAATATCAGATAAATACTCAAGGCTATGATATTGATTGCCGGATTGAGCGAAGGCAGCAATTTGGCAATAACATAGTTTACGGCCCCGGCAGGCGCCACTAAGAGCAATACCGTGACCAGCCAGAGGATCGTGCGGTGAATGACCGTATCGATCTCCATTGCCTTATAATGAATAATAGCGTACGCCAGCGTTCCCACGAACAGAGGGATCGTGAACCAGGCAATATGCAGAGATATACCAAAACAGACAAGCCATTCCAAACAGCCCCATATCAAAGTAAAAAATACGACAGTCAAAGCGCCTAATTGTTTCCTTCTGGCTGGAACAATTTCGATCCGGTATTCGTGCAAAAACAATAAGGCGGTCATTAAAGTCACAATGGAGTATTGTACCATCCCGAATATGAGGACGCGGGCAAGATACGGAAAACCCGGAAAAACTACGCCCACATTATATAAAACGTATACTCCAGAAATGGGATCCTTGACCGTCCATACAGCAATGACCTCCAGTAAACTTACCAGATATAATGAATATAGAAACAACCTATTCCTTCTATTTTGTCTTTTAAAATAACTCAAGTAAAAATGGTAATAGCTAACGGAAATGAAAGGAACGGATGAGTATCCGACTTGTAACCAAAAAACAGCAGAATTTATGTCGCGGTAGTTTAACATCGATAATACATTTCCGGAAAACCATACGGTAATAGTACAGATCATCCAGAAAAATACCCGGTACGCCGCAGATTTTGGATTCTTTAAGAGGACAAAAACACCCGTGAAGAAAACGCACACTATCCCGACTCCGGTCAAATAGGGGTGGTTTAAATAATGCAGGCGGGCTAAGATCTCATTAAATGATTGCATACTCCTCCCCTGTCTTTAATAAACTTCGCTACTGGGAAATGGTGACTGATACCCTGTCTTCCCCCAACAACTCTTCGATATCGCGGATCAACTCTTCGGTCGGTTCCACATACAGCTCATCCCCGACCACTAATTGGATCCGGGATTTAGAAGGAGAATCCAGGTGCAGGTAGATCGGGATCTTACCGGGAGAAGAACTCAGCTTTTCCTTCAGGCTGCTGAACAGGTTCTCGCGCAGGCCGGTAAGATTTATATTTATCCCGGTAATATATTTATAAATATAGTCCATCGGGATGATATCATTGGCGACGATCTTAGGGGACTCCTCCCTTAAATTGATCCTCCCCCGGACCAGCACCACGCTGCTGAGCAAAATATCCTTATACACCTGTTTATACGCCGAAGGGAATATTAAGACCTCGATCTCTCCCTGCAGGTCCTCGAGCTTAATTATGGCCATCTTCTCCTGCTTGGCGCGGGTAAGCAGCTGCTTGACTTTAGAAATAAGCCCGGAAACGCTCACCAGGTCCCCGTCTTTATGCTGGGATAATTCCGCCATCGAGTTTTTGGAAAAGCGCCTTAACTGGTTGGCATAGCGCGCCAGGGGATGTCCGCTGACATAGAAACCAAGCATTTCCTTTTCAAAAGCCAGCAATTGCGGCTCCGGCCATTCTTTTATCTGCGGGATCTCGTTTGCCGTAACGTCCTTAAAACCACTATCTCCGTCAAAAAACGATAACTGCCCTTTAGCTTTTTGCTGCTGGGCGCGGGAAGCGGAACTTAAGACATTATCCAGCATCACGGTCATCTGGGCGCGGTGCAGCATGAAAGAATCCAGGGCTCCGCATTTTATCAGGCTCTCCAGGACCTTCCGGTTGACCAGCCGCAGGTCGATCTTCCGGCATAAATCGCCCAGCGAAGAAAACCTGTCCTGTTCCTGGCGCACATGAATGACCGACTCTATAGCCCCCCTGCCCACATTTTTGATGGCCAGAAGCCCGAAACGGATGGTCTTATCGTCAATGACCGTGAAATCCGCGAAGCTTTCATTGATGTCCGGAGGCAGTATCTTAATCCCCATATGCGTCGCTTCATTGACATACTCCACTATCTTATCCGTGTTATCGCGCTCTGAATTAAGCAGGGCGGCCATGAATTCAACCGGGAAATTGGCCTTTAGATACGCGGTGCGGTAAGAGATTATCGCGTATGCCGCGCTATGGCTGCGGTTAAAACCATACCCGGAAAAATACTCGATAAAACCGAATATCTTATTGGCGATAGCCTCGCTGAT
>JAQTUY010000100.1 GCA_028707105.1 Candidatus Omnitrophota bacterium
GAGACTGAAGATACCTGTTTGATCCTTAACTTTATCTCATCGGTGATATGCGGGATGACCTGGATGGTCTTGCCCAGGTAATCGCCGCGCCTCTCGCGGGAGATGACGGCGTTATAGACCTGTCCCGTGGTCGCATTGTTGAATTTGGTTATCCTGGCGTGGGTAAAACGCTCATAGTGGCCAAGATCCAGGTCGGTCTCAGCCCCATCCTCGGTAACATACACCTCTCCATGCTGATACGGATTCATCGTGCCGGGGTCGACATTAATATAAGGGTCAAGCTTCATCAGGGTGACCTTGAATCCCGCTGATTCCAGTATCTTCCCGATAGAAGCGCAGGCGATGCCCTTGCCCAGGCTCGAGATCACGCCTCCGGTGACAAATATGTATTTAGCCATATCTCCCTTGCCTTATCCCGGCTCGTAAGATATGCCGAATCTACAAAAAGAGGATGTCGGCATACACGCCGGGATTAATTCGCGCATATAATTTATGTTCGCTATCGCTCCATAAATTATGCGCTCATTAAAAAAGGGCGCTTTAAAGCCGAAAGTCCGGCCTTAAAACGCCCTTGTTTTTCACTAGTAGCTCAACTTTGTGCTACTGAACAAGTATATCAGATTTCCGGGAAAAGTCAAACTTTTATACGACCCCGTGAACGATCATCGCGTCGGCTACCTTAACGAATCCGGCGATGTTGGCGCCCTTGACGTAATTAATGTACTTGCCTTCCTTGCCGTATTTAACGCACTGCTCGTGGATGGCGATCATGATATCATGCAGTTTTCTATCTACTTCCTCGCGGGTCCAGGATAACCTCATGCTGTTCTGGCTCATCTCCAGGCCCGATGTGGCTACGCCGCCGGCATTGGAAGCCTTACCGGGAGCATAAAGGATATTAGCCTTCTGGAATACCTCAATACCTTCGGGAGTGGTAGGCATATTCGCGCCTTCGCCTATCGCTATGCATCCGTTCTTGACTAACGTCTTTGCGTCAGCTTCGCTTATTTCATTCTGAGTCGCGCTGGGGAAAGCAATATCGCACTTCACGCCCCAGGGACGCTGGCCTTCAAAGTATTTACACTTGAATTCCTTAACGCAATCCTTGATCCGGCCCCTGCGCACGTTCTTCAATTCCATCACAAAAGCCAGCTCTTTCTTGTCTATCCCGCCCTCATCCAGGATATAGCCGTCGGAATCGGACATAGTGACGACCTTCGCCCCTAACTGGATCAGTTTCTCAACCGTATACTGGGCAACGTTACCCGAACCTGACACGGTGCATACTTTTCCCTTGAGGGATTCACCTCTGGTCTTGAGCATCTCTTCGACGAAATATACGCAGCCGTAACCGGTCGCTTCAGGGCGGATCAAACTACCGCCCCAGCTTAAACCCTTGCCGGTAAGCACCCCGGTAAACTCATTGCGCAGCCTCTTATACTGGCCGAACAAATATCCGATCTCGCGTCCGCCGGTCCCGATGTCTCCCGCGGGCACGTCGGTATCAGGCCCGATATGACGCTGAAGCTCAGTCATAAAGCTCTGGCAAAACCTCATCACTTCATTGTCTGATTTACCTTTAGGATCAAAATCCGAACCGCCTTTTGCTCCGCCCATGGGCAAAGTGGTAAGGCTGTTCTTGAATACCTGCTCAAAAGCCAGGAACTTCAGGATCCCCAGGTTAACGCTGGGGTGCAGGCGTATCCCCCCCTTGTACGGGCCGATCGCGCTGTTCATCTGAATGCGGTATCCGCGATTAATCTGTATATCCCCCTTATCATCCAGCCAGGAAACACGGAACATAATAACCCTCTCAGGCTCGACCATTCTCTCTAATATCTTATGCTGCTGATACTTAGGGTTCTCTTCAATATAAGGCATAACACATTCCGCGACTTCCTTGACTGCCTGGTGAAACTCTTTCTCACCCGGGTTCTTCGCTATTACCTGCGCCATAAAATCATCGATCTTCTTCGACATGCTTATCCTCCTATGCAGCTATTGCCTATATGTTAGGCAGGTTAATATAACAAAAAAGCGTCCCCCTTACAAAATTGGGGACGCCATTGTCCTTACTCCTGATCATCCGCTAAAATCTATTGTTGAACTGTAATTATAACCTAAATGGAAAACCTGTCAAGATGTTTTTACAATCCCGCGTCCGCCGTTATTCTTTCTTATCTTCCAGCTGCCTGGCCAGGATTATCGCCTCAGCGATCTCGCGCATGGATTTACGATGGTCCATGCTGAATTTGCGCAGCTTCTGGTATGCCTCTTCTTCGTTCAGGCCTTCCTGCTTCATCAGGAACCCCTTGGCCCGCTCGATAAGCTTGCGCGACTCAAGTTCTTCCTGGATAACCCGGCTTTTGACCATCAATTCGGTGTTCTCGATCGCCGCCGCCGCCTGATTTGCCACGCTGGTAAGCACGTCGATCTCGGTGCTGGTAAAATCGTGGGCCTTGGAGGTATAACAATTCAAGACCCCGATGACCTTGCCTTTTACCGATAAAGGCACGCAAAGAAGAGAACGCAGGCCCTCCTTTTTGGCGATATCCTTATAACGGTATTCCTCTTCCTTGGTCACATCCTTGATCACCTTGGGTTTATTCTCCAGGGCTACTTTTCCGGCAATGCCTTCGCCGATCTTCAAGGGCGCCTTCTTAAGGTAGATCTCGCTCACGCTTTGAGTGGCGCGTATCACCAATTTCTGGGTCTTATCGTCAAGCAGCATAAGCGAACAGATGCTCGATCCCATTACCTCAGCGGTAACGGTCACAATAAGCTTAAGGATATCCTCAAGGTACAGCTCCGAAACTATCGCCTTGCTGATCTTGGATAATGCCTTGATCTGTTCCGCGTAAGGAATGCTTTCCATCGGTTATTGCGGTATAACGCTGATAAAAGTCTTAACAGACTTAGCGGTGGTCCTTTTTTTGGTGAAAACGACTTTTCCGTCGCAGAGGGCGAACATCCGGGTCACCCCTTTTACGTTATCCCCGGCCTTATAACTGCTGGTCCCTGAGATCAAGATCTTGCCGGTCTTGACCATTTCGCCGCCGCCGACTTTGACCCCCCGGTCTTTCTTTGGTGTAGATTTTCCGCCTGCCATTTTAGTCTCCTTTTAATGATTATTTAATCGAGCACTTTCCTTAGAAGGGGTATATATTAACACATAATCGCGCTTTATACAACAAAGATTTGACTACTGCGGGATACCGGTCTGGCCCACATATAGCGCGACTAACCCTAAGCCGCCACAGCTGGGAAAGTGGGCGTTCATCGCGCCTGTTTCCCCGATACTTCCCGGGCTATCGAAGACGCCGTCCAACTTAGTAGTCTCCGTCCTGCTGGCCAGGCCGTAAACGCAGACGCTGATACCATCGGTAATCTCAGCTGTCCCGTCACCATCAAGGTCAAAATAACAAGAATAAGTGCCGCTGGATGAACGGTTCCACCAGACGTAATAATAACCAAAAACAGGGCATCCTCCGGCAGAAGGCTGCCTTGAAAGAGGGCTCATAGCGACCTTCTCAAGATAAGGCCCGTTCCAGCCGCTATTACCGTCATTGCTAAGAAGCGGAGAATTTGTAGTATTAATATAATGGCAGGCCGGCCACCTGCCGGTATCCGCGTAATAATGCAATACCGCGGTTTTTATGCTTTTCATATCGGCGCTGGTCCGGGCTATCTTGGCTTTTTCAATGGCGCGAAACGCGTTCGGGGCGATGACCGCCGCCAGGATACCGATCACCGCTATCACCACGATCAGTTCAATAAGAGTAAAACCTTTATTCGTTCCGGGCATCGTTTAATAAGATAAATTGACCAGGTCGTATTCGATGTTGCCCAGCCCAAGTTTCGCGGCGTGGTATAACTGCTTAGTACCGTCCCTCTTGGGATGGACCTGCATAAATACATCTTTTCCGCAAGTCCTTATCATAACATCCAGGCAGGCCTTGTCGATACTGACCGGATCGCAAGAAGCGAATATGCCGACATCAGGGCAAATACGGGGATCATCCTTAGCCAGGCAATCGCATTCCTTGGTTATTTTAATGGCAAAATTAAAAAAAGCCAGCTTATCCTTTTTGCCGGAGAGGACCGCCTTGGCATGGCCGACCATCTTCTCCTGAATGGTCCCCGCTCCGGCTTCCCAATCCAGGTCTATCGCGTTATTAGGACAGGCCGAAATGCAACTGGCGCAGCCGATACATCTGCCTCCCTCGATACGCGCGATATCATTTACGATGGATATCGCCCGGGCGGGACAGGCCGCTTCACAGGCGCCGCACCCCACGCAATTCTCTTCTTTAACGATAGGGGTATAATCCGAATGCTGGATGAGCTTGCCCTCCCTGGAGGCGCAACCCATACCTATATTTTTAAGCATTCCGCCGAACCCGGTCATCAGATGTCCCTTAAAATGCGCGATCCCGACCAGCGCGTCAACCTTCAAGAAAAACGGAGCGACCTTGGCAGTCTTCAAGAATTGGCTGCCTACTTCCACGTCTACAGAATCTTCGGCGATCGTTATCGGCGCCCCGGCGATCTCCTCGGTAAAACCATGGCCGCGCGCCAGTTGAATATGGGACGCCGTCATGCTTCTCTTACCCCGGTAAAGCGTATTGGTATCTACCAACACCGGTTTGGCGCCTTTGGCGGATATCCTGTCGCAGACCATCCTGACATATTCGGGGCTGACGTGCCCGGTATTGCCCTCCTCCCCGAAATGCATCTTGATCGCCGCGGTCTTGCCCGGAAGCAAAAAATCCAACATGCCGCTCTCATCGAGTAAAAGGGTGAACTTAGCCTTAATAGCCTGGAGGTCATCCAGGTCTTCCACGCTTATAAAATATACTTTGCTTTTCATATCTTAAAGAAAACGTTTTCTAAAATCCCGATCCGCGGGCTTGAAACTATATATTCCTATGGCATACTTGTCTTACGCTATCAGCGAATAGACATAGCGCAATACGTTTACTACTCATAAACGTATTACCTCCTCACGAAGGCCTCGAAAGGGGCCTTCGTTATAAAATACGGCTCAAGTCAACCTTGTCCCCTATCTTTATGGCATGCCTCTGGCAAAAACCACTGTTAACTTCCAAAACGTACCTGGCTTTTCCCGCGGGCATGATCAGGTCGCAGCTCTCCCGGCAAGGCGGAACATCAGCCTTGATATCGACTACCACATTATCCCCGCTGATCCAGATCATATCAAGCGAAAACTGCATATTCTTCATCCAGAAAGGGTAAATATCTTCAATGTGGTAGACAAAAAGCATACCCTGGCTCTCCGCTAATTCTTCGCGGTACATCAACCCGCGTTCCCTTTCCCTGAGAGTCCGGGCTATCTCCACATCAATACGGACATCATTGATATAGATCTCCTTATCCGCCGGCCCGGCAAAAGCCGAGCAGGAACATATAGCAAAAAAAACAACAAGGATAAGAAGAACAAATTGGAAACAGTTTCCCATTTGAATTCGAAACAGTTTCCCATTCAAATCGGAAACTGTTTCCAATTTGAACGGGACAGTGGGCCTATTAGAAATTTTCATTTAAGTATCCTCAAAAGATTTATCCCTGTTTCAGGGTCTGTTTCTTTAGACGCTTTTATCCCCTTTAACTCAAAAATAACCGCCTCCATCACTCCAAATACCCTTGAGTCTTTACGTACGCACCCGGTCAGGGCCTTATTCTTTTTACCCAGCGTGCCATGAATATGAAGCTGAGGCCCGGACCTGTTAGTAAAAATAGTCCCCGTGCCCAGCGCCTCCCAACCGTCTTTAAAGCCTACCCAATTAGGCTGAGGAGGAAAAACAGGCTTCTTTGGGCCGGTTACAAGATGGCCCTTTCTAAGCGCCCCGATAAATATAAAAACAGCCGACTTGATGCGCTCCTTCTTCGCGATCCGCGCCAGCTCATCAAGCAGGATATC
>JAQTUY010000101.1 GCA_028707105.1 Candidatus Omnitrophota bacterium
GCGGTAAGCTTGTATTCTGCGCCGTCAAAAGGAAGGTTCTGAAGATGCACTATCGGGATATAATACTGGCTCGGGTCGATCTTGTGGTAAACGGCGCCTTCGGGCAATACCGATTCTACCTGATCGGCCATTGCCTTTAGATACTCGCTGAGTTTGCTCTCTGAAACGCGCACATAAGTGGTCCAGATGTCCGTAGCTGCGCACTCGCAGCCGTTCCGGGAAATCTTCTCATATCCCTGTTTTATCCGGTCCATGGAATGATGCGCCGGATAAATATCCGCCGCTTCAAAAAGCCTGGCTTTGTGCGTATACATTGCAAGCAGGTCGCGGCGGGCGGGAGTCGAGATCTTAAAATCCCCGTTATTTTCCAGGTCCGCTTCTACGGTAGTCATGGGTATGGCCTGGTTAAATTCAAATTGCACGCCCTTTGCCGACGGAAGCTTAGCGGTATGGTTAACCATCATCTTCTTTTGTATGCGCTCAGGAAGGTTATCCAGGCTAAAAGGAGTAGTATGGCTGCTGTCATCTCTGCCTAAAGCATTATCACTCGCCGCGTCATGAATAATAATGGAAGGCGTTTTTCCGGAAGCGTTATCCCTGAATAAGAATTCCTTCAACTCAGTCGCCCTCTTCTTATCAAATACGGGCTCATCGCTTCCTGTTTCCCTGCGCAGATCTTCGCGGATATATCCGGGTATATTGTTATCTACTATCTGCCCAAAACGGATGGGGTCAAAAGCGGTATCGCCTGAACAGCTGATCGTCCTCCCTTTATAAGTAAAGCGCAGCATCGATACCGGCGTTGTGTGGAAAGCCGGAGCAGTTTCTATAATAACTTTTTCATCGCCGTCTCCCAGGATAACCGGCTCTGAATAGAATTTGAGCGGAATAAGCTCTAGGTCATAAATACCATCCAGTTCCCCATCCAGTATCTGCTTGGCCTGCTCTTTAAATAACTTATATATCCCCGGCTCAGCGATCAGGCGGATAGGTTGATCATTCTCCTTGCACCACCGGAAGTAACCCAAGGCGCCCGCGACATGATCCTCATGAACGTGGGTCATCAGAACATGGGTTATCCTGGCCGGGCTTAACTTTAACCCTGAAATTATGCTCATTGTAGCCGCGGTCGCGTCAACCAGTATATGCTGTTTACCCGCCCAGATAATATGGTTGGAAGCGATACCCTCTGAGTCAAATCCGGAGCTTGTCCCAAGGAAGCTGACCCCGAATTCCGGGTGCTCCACAACCGGCCTTACGCCGATGAACTCTAAAGCTAATTCCCTGATGTTCCGGCCATCCAAGATAGAAACTTCCTTCTTCCTGTCGTATATTACGAAGGTCCCGTCTTTCCTGTCGAAGATAACGATATCGCCGAGCTTAGCTTCCCCTATCTGAGAGAATATCTCAAATTCGATCATATCCAGCGCTGAGATCATTGTAGTCTCCCCGTCGACCACTGCTCGATCGGCCAGATAGACAGCTTCTCTATTAAAACGATCGATCAGCCCTTGCGGATAACCCGCCTCATTGGGCAGATAAGAAGGATTGGCTGATTTTAAATACCCTTTAATCCTCTCCGCCTGATCCTGCCTGCACACGATCCTAGCCTTGGGATAATCCACTCCGTTGCGCTTGTGGATCATAAAGTTACAGAGGATCGCGTGATAAAGCTGCATAATATTGGAGCCATCCCTGCCGGTCCATTCACCTCTTGGAGCGATTATTATTCCGGGATAATCTTCAGCATACGGATATAACAACCTGTGTAAGGCGGATATCCCCACCGAGATCACTCCTTGTGAAGTCATATAGCAATTGTTGTTGGGGTCGCTGACGCGCACATAGAGATCCCCGGCAGGATATAAATATTCCCTGACCTTGCTCAAGAAATAGGGGAATCTCTGCGCGGATTGTCTCCAGACAGCCTTCAAATTGAACAAGCTGATCAACGCTATAAGACCAAGCGCCAGGATAACAGGATGCCTGGCAACAACGGTACTCTTTATATCAAAATCAAGACTTAACAAGAAAATGGCAGCTTTTGTGAATATAGCGGATAATGCGGCAAATAATACCGTCCCTAAAACGACTGGGAGCAATATCGGTCCGATATCGGCTCGGGCCGTCCGTATAAAATAACCCCATTGCTGCTTTATTTGCGAACCCGCGAAAAACCGGTTGACCTTCGCGGCGTAATCTGAATAGTCAACGCCATAGTATTGAGCCAGGAACTTTTCTTCCTCCAATATCTGCTTATACGTGCCCGCGATGGCAAGCGCTGCGAATACGAAAAAGAAAGTATTCTGGAAATATAAGAAAGCCGACACAAAATACAAGTCAAAAGAGAGGAATACGGGATTTCTCGAAACGGCAAAAGCTCCGGAAGTAATAAGTTTTCCGGCAGCTTTAATGTCTATCCCCACACGCCAGGACTTTCCAAATGACACCAGCGCCCATCCAAAAAGGACCAGCGACGAAAGCGTAAACGCACAGGAAAGATAGCGCAGGCTATCGACACTAAATAAAGGCGCGAATAGGGAACCGGGCAGATCAAACCCCGTGGCGCCGGCAATGATCACTCCGGACCAAATCAGGACCCCGAAAGGAAAGGCTATCTCACGCAAAGATTTGACCGCGAAAGGATTGACTCCTCTTCTTAACAACTGGGCGGACCTGCCAAGAAATAAGATATGGAATATGCCTAAGAACACCAGCTGTAAACAATCAAGTAACACCTGCCTATTAACAGGGGCGGCCGCGTCAACGGCGGAAAATGCGTCGGTGGCAAAGAGCAGACTGAAAGCGCCAAGCATGAGCGCGGGCACGATAGTCCTTCCCAGGTCCTTAGCCTTAGCCCATATTTCATTTCTTACCTTCTTTAACTGCCTCAACCAATCCTCTTGCGGCACCAGGTCGATGGCATAATTCTCCAGGAACCTGATATGGCTTTCCAGGAGTTCATTTTCAAGGAGGTAGCGTACGGTAAATTCGCGCGCTCCCCGTTCATTTCTTTCTACTGTCTGTCCGTACTGTTTAAAAAGATGATAGAGTTCATGCCCTTCAAAGATCACCCTCAACTGTTCCGGAGGCCCTCTTAAAAGATGAGGATGAACGTATAAGATCCCGTGATCAACGCAGCAATACGAACCGATAAGAACATTATCCTCATTTATCACGATGCCTTTTCTTCTCAGGGCCTCTTCCCCTCCAAAGCTCTGAATAATGATCTTTAGTTCATCCTTGGTAGGCTTTCTTCTCGGCCCATCAACCATAGGTAAACAGATAGGATAATGACAGGCTGTATTTGTATTACTCTTGCCTAAGACGTGATTAGGCATGCTCAACCTGATGCCTTTTAATATAAACTTGCCCTCCCTGGCAGGGTCTTTACCGAATATCTCCGGCTTCCTGCTTCTTAACTCATCTACGGATGCCTTAAGCTGCTCGTCATATTCGGCCAGTTGAGGCAGGTAAGTTATGGCCGAGGTAACAGAAGTCAACAACTCCACAAAACCCGGCCTGCCTTTATCGAAGAAGTATTTATCGAATTCATACCTGGCTTTTAACACGGCATCGATACCCAGGAGGCGGTAAAACAGGGAGGTCCTCTCGTTTCTCTCTTTAGTATCCACGAAATCCAGGAACTTGTATTTATCCGACACTGCGATATTCACATAACCCCTGGGGCTTCTCTCGACGACCCTGCCGGTATCATCCCGTAACTCCACCTCTTCAAGCATGATCTTTGCGGCTTTCAAAAGAAGGTCTCTGAGCATCATCGGCTGAGTACTTAATAACACGATCGTGCTGCCCTTGGTCTCCTCTAAGACGTAACACTGATCTGCCGTAAGATTATCTGAAATTTCCTGGCTGGCGGCATACCGGGTCATCTCATCGGAGCTTACGCCGCTGACTCCCCTGAAGCCGACTATACTGCCTGCCTCATGCGCCCGGGCGGATATGGCTGCGCTCAGGAAAAGCTTCTTAGCCTCCTCGCAAATACCGAGGCCAAGAGCGATTAATTTGGCGAGCCTCGGCCTGTAGGCACGTATGAACTCGTAACCGCGCCACCACACCCCTGATTCTGCCAACATCTGATCGGAGAATATGTTATTCAGGTATTCCTTCTTGGCTACCGCTTCTACGGGGACCGCTAATACGTCTTGCGGATCGACAGGCAAGTCCTGCGCCGCGGAAATATCCCTGACCTTGGGAACGGTAACCTCTAAGCCTGTCTTACCGTCCAGAAGGAGCTGCACCGCTTTCCTGCCATATAATTGCCCCAGCTTGTCGTCATACTCATTAGGCGTTAATCCTCTTAAGACATAACCCAATATCGACAAGCAGACATTGATGATGACCTCCTGTCCGCCGGCAGAGTATCTTAAGTCCTGGCCGAAATATTGCGGGTATTTCATCTTTATCTGTATATATCTCTGCGTAAGATCCAGGTCCGCGGAATGCTGCGCTAATTGCGGCAGATACCTTATTGCCAGCGACAGGTACTCCGAGATACCGGAAAGCTTGGGGTTGCCATGTACGTCAAATTGGCCTTTAGCGTAGAACTTCGCCTTTAAAGGCGGAATGATATCCAATAATATATAAAATAGCGTATCTTCCTTTGCCTTATGTTCATCATAGAAATCCTTAAAATTATACCCTTCGGCCATTGCCGCGTTTAAGTACCCTTTCTCTATAATAATATCCAGGGCTTTCATCAGGACATCCCTGAAAGAAGACAATTTTTCGGGGACAAGTATCAGGTCTGCCATGCCCTTCGACGCCAAGTAGGTGATCCATCCGGCATCTCTTCCCATAAATTCGATTACGGAGATGAACTTCTTCTCCCGGGCCATCTGGCAGAACTTGATAAATAACCTGTTCGCTTCGGCGGCTGCCGTGATCGCGCCCAATGCCTCAGCCTTAAAATCATAATCTATTGTCTTGGGGATGATGATCGTAGGTATTCCTGCCGCGGCCATTTCCCCCGCCTGCTTGGAATGATCGTCCCCGCCTATGAACACCACGCCCTTAAACTGCTGGGCATTTTTAAGTATGTTCGCTTTTTTGTCTTTAAACGCCGCCCGCGAAGAGCCAATGTATATGCTGGGCATACCTTTGAGCCTCATCGAGCCTTCCGCCGTAAATATGACTAAATGATCCACGAATTCTTCCGGGTTTGCTCCGAGGCCCTCAAAACCGTTTAGAACACCCAATACCCTATGACCCCGCTTAACAGCCTCCTGAATAGCTCCATAAAGAGCGGAATTGGGTCCGGGACAATCCCCGCCGCTCATGGCAAAAAGAATAGTCTTAGAAGGCTCAATGTTATACTCCCTGAAAAACTGCTCTAATTTTTCCGTTTTCACGACAGGCTCAGCTTTGACGCCCTGGATGACGCAAATATTACTGATGTGTTCATACGAAACAAGCTCGTATCCCGTCTGCCGGAATAATAGTTCCCAGGCATCCTTATTTTCCTTCAAAGTCCCGCCGTCCTGAGTTTGAGAGAATAAGACTATGTAGCCGCCCTTATTAAGCACGCTGTTCCAATCCTTAAGCATAGACCTGATCTGTTCAGGTGTATAAAGCATAAGCAGAGCTGCGGAGGTTATGATATCGAAATCGCCGTTAATCCCGTTTGCTCTTAAAACCCCGGGGATATTCGCGGCATCACCCTGTATAAAGCGGACATTGTTGAACGCCCTGCAATTCGAAGACGCGATCTTGAGCATCTCATTTGAAATATCCACCCCCACGACTTCCTTAGCATCATGCCTGATCAACATCAGGGGCACCAATCCGGTGCCGGTGCCGACGTCTAACGCCTTCATGCCCGCGCTGTATTCTTCGATGGTATCGCTCACGACGTCCTTAAATAACGGAGTAATCATTTCGCTTTCATACCTTGCCGCGTTT
>JAQTUY010000102.1 GCA_028707105.1 Candidatus Omnitrophota bacterium
ACGGTCAAGAAGGTTTTTGGATTAGGCGATTTTTGCGGCTTGACCCTGGCAGGGGATGGGGGGTTGGGAGCCAGCCTGATCGATGTTATTTATTATGAACTGCATAAAAGGCCGGAATATACCCGGTTAAGCATAGATGAGGCCATTGTCCTGTGCCGGGAATGCGCTATCAGAAAATACGAAGAGTGGTTTCCCAAACTGAGCTGTGAGGATCGGCCGTCATTACACCTTATTTTATCCGGTTACCGCAAGGATATCAATAACGCCAATTTCATCAATGAACCGGAGATATTCAGCCTTTACAGTGAGCGGGATTTCGCGCCGCACCGCTGGACTTTCCTGGGGTTTATGGCTATCGGGATCACCCCTATGGCTACCTATTTACTAAACACCTTGTACACCAAGGAGATCACTTTAAAACGCGCCCTGGAATTGGCGGCTTTTTGCATTCTGGAAACCGCCACCCAGGATGGCAAGGTGGGCAAGGACCTGCAGTTGGCTTCTTGTTCCATGGACCAGGTTTTCAAGATCTACACCCAGGATGAGGTGTATGAATACATTTATCAGGCTGAACGCCATAAGCGCAATTTAAGAGATACTTTTTACATCGACTAATCACAGGAGGTGAGAAGTGAAGATAGAAGAGATAGCAAAAAAGGCAAAATCCTTAGGGATCAAGGATGTGGCCAAGCTTGCAACGTCAAAAAAGAACCTGATCCGGGCTATCCAGCGTAAAGAGGGTAATTTTGAGTGTTTTGGTTCTGCCCAGAGTTATTGCGACCAGTCAAGTTGCTGCTGGAAGGTCGATTGCTTTAAAATCAAATAATGAAATAAAGGGGCCCTAAAAAACAGCGTCTAAGTTTTTATTACGAATGTTTTTTGGAGCCTTTTTATTGGGCTAATATTGAGTAGGCACTCATAATAAATAGGGCGTTAAAAGTAGGTAAGTCAGGGTAAAAATTAGTATAATAGGGGTAAATCCATGACAAACCAGGGAACACGGGGCAGGCCTAAAAAGCGCAGAATAGTCCAAAAAGAGCCTGATATTTACAGGTATAGCCCAAGGGGCCGCGCCGGAAGGCCGGATGAAATAGCCTTAGGAATAGACCAATTAGAGGCTGTAAGACTGGCAGATTACCAGGGCTTAAGCCAGAAAGCTGCCGCGCAGTCAATGGGCGTATCCCAGCAGACCTTTAGCCGGATCCTTAAAAAGGGACGCAGGATTTTGGCTGACGGCCTGGTCAATGGTAAGATAATCCTGATCCAGGCCCGGGATTATGTGGATTTACCGCCAAGTAAGGACTATGTAATATAAGTAAGTCCGGGCTCCGGGGTCCAGATATACCTGGCTGTATTAAACTATATCAAAGTAGGACAACCCACCGCAGTAGATAGAGCCTTTCAAAAAAGCCCCAAATGATCCTTATAAACCTTTATTTACGCTATGTTCGCCTATTTGGCTAACTTCCTATAATATATCTTATGTTAACTTCACAGTACGGGGGAAATCCGGCTAAGCCAAGCGTGGTTTCAATGAGTTACGGCAATTCGCAAAATGCCCCCTGTCAACCTTATATCCTTTTACTTTGACTTACTTATATTATTTAAGGCTGACATTTAGGCACAGAGTTTGATTTTCTTTATCTGGCAGAGTATCTGCGGAGTATTGGAAGTTCGCGGTGTGATCTTAAGGCAGTGCCGGTTATTTTAACACCCTTTTTTAGGCGCCTGTCCCCTGTTTTAAGGCTCAATATCAGGATGCCAGGATGGGGTATGATTTGGCTGTTTGTTTGCAAATCAGGCCTTCAGGAGGCCCAAATCAGGGGTAAATTTGGCTATAGTAGAGCCTTCTTATATGGTTGAATATGCTCAAATATTGGGGTGTGCGGTAGTCCGGGTAAGTCCAATCCAGGGGCTTAAAAGAGTTTTTATGGTAGGCTAAAGTTACTTCGGCGAATATGCCTTTTTTAAGGTATATTCTATGGCTGAAGTCTTTGGTTGTGGCCAGTACCAGTTTAGGCAGTTCTAGATACCCGGGGTCAATATTTATCCTGCGGGCTATTTTACCGGCTTTTTGGGGTCCATAACCAAGCTTAAGCTCAAGCCTGTTGGTAAGCAGTTTGATCGCGGCTAAATCCCCGGGGTTTATCAGGCGCTTAAAGCTTAAAAATTGCCTTTTCAGATCTCTGCCAAATTCCTTTTCATAGTAATCAGTATAGTTAAAATTCAGGATCCGGCTTTCAAAATCGGCTCTTCCAAATCGCATCCTGAGGATCGTCTTGGCGCGGCTCAGTACGCCTGCCTGGTTGAATATCAGGCCTACTATAAGCTTGACCGGTTTATGCTCTGAGGCTTTATCCATAGTCTTCCTTGCCCACAAGGGCACACCGACGCAATACCTATGCGTCGGGTGTTATTTAGACTATGTGCTGGTTGATATATTGCGCGATCTTGGCCTTATTGCGTTCGCTGATCTCGTTGAAGAAGACCGCGAGGCTGAACTTGCCGGTTTCGGATACGGTATCGGATCTGACTACAACCCCTTTGCAGTGGATCCTGGAGGTGACATTCCTGTTCTTGCTCCGCAGCGGCAGGAGCAAAAGAAGCGACAGCTTGGTCATGACCGGTATTTGTTTATCAACTATGCAATAGGTGCCGACACAGCTGATGTTTTCTGTCTGGGTGACTATATCGCACCCATCGGCCTCGATCTTAAGCGCCAGCTGCTTTTGCGCCCGAGGATATTGCCTTCTTTCTGCAGAGGTTTGGCTCATTATTTGGAGCCTTCCTTTTCTTTGGCTTCTTTGGCGTCTTTCGCTTTTTTTATGGCTTTGCGCCAGCAGTTCTTATCGCAGTAAAATTTTCCGTTGCGGTAGTACCTTTTTATCCTTTTAACGGGTTTTCCGCACGCGCCGCAATTAATACGCGCCGATTTTTCTTCGGGTGCTGCCTGGGTCTGTTCTGCCAATTTTTCCTCCTCCCCCACAAGGGGGACACCCGCGCAAAACAGATTAGCGCGGGGTGTTAGGGTTATGCATTCTTTTTTTAATTACTTCTTCGATCAATCCCAGCGGTATGTTTTCTTTTATTACCGGATGGGTATTGTTTCCCTTAATAAGCACGAACCGGTTTTTCCGGCCGGCAAATTTCTTATCATGATAATGCGCCGCGATTATCTTTTTTAGCGGGGCCTTTTTTATTTCCGCCGGAAGTCCGAGGGCCCTGATAAGATCTTCGATCCGCCCGGACACCTGCCGGTTTATCAGTTTTAAGCTTAAGCTTATGTCTTTGGCGCAGAGCATCCCTAAAGCTACCGCTTCGCCATGATTGTAGCCGCGGTAAGTCCCGGCAGCTTCAATGGCATGGCCGATGGTATGCCCGAAATTCAAGATAGTACGGATATGTTTGATCTCCCGTTCATCTTGCGCGATGATCCCGGCCTTGATACGGCTGCAGCGGTAAACTACGAATTCCAGGGCTGCGTCACTGCCCGCCAGTATTTTTTTGTGGTTTTCCTCTAAATACCGGAATAACGCCTTGTCTTTTATGATGCCGTATTTAACGGCTTCAGCCAATCCGGTTTTTATCTGCCGGGCGCTTAGGGACTTTAAGCAATTTATATCGCTTAATATCAGCCTGGGCTGGTAAAAAGCGCCGGCTAAATTTTTGCCTTCTTTTAAGTCTATCGCGGTCTTGCCGCCGATCGCGGAGTCGACCTGGGCCAATAGCGTCGTGGGTATCTGTATATACGGTACCCCGCGTTTATAGATCGAAGCTACAAATCCGGCCAGGTCGCCGATCACGCCGCCGCCGAGCGCGATAATGAATACTTTTTTCTTTCCGTCATAAGCGGCCAGGTTCCTGATTATCTCCGCCGCGTTTTCAATAGACTTAGACCTCTCGCTGTCGGCTACCAGCTTGAATTTAGCGCTTACACCGGATCTTCTTAAGGACTTCTCTAATGGCTGCCCATAAAGCGCTTTTACGCGGGCATTGGTGATTATATAGGCGTCAGAGCCTAATTTGAGCTTTTTTAGGAGCCCCCCTGCCGAATTTAACACTCCCCTGCCGATAATAATATCGTGGCTGCGTTCTTTTAAGGGTACGCGGATCGTTTTCATATGTATATCCCCAGAGCTTTCGCGGTCAGGATTATGGCCGGCCAGATCAGTATATTAAGTATCCCCAGGGCCATCAATCCGATTATGATGATGAAGCCATAGGGTTCAAGCCTGTTATATGCCTGTGCCAGGCTGTCCGGAAGCAGCCCCGCGACTACGCGTGAACCGTCCAGCGGCGGAATGGGCAAAAGGTTGAATACTCCAAGTATGATATTGATGAAAGCGAGGTTGCGTATCAGCTCCGCGGCCAGGCTTGCGCTGTTAAGTCCTTTTAATATGACGCTTAATAAGGCGGCCAGGATGATGTTGGATAATGGGCCTGCCAGGCCTATTAATAACATATCCCTGCGGGGGTTACGCAGGGCGTAGTAGTTTATAGGGACCGGCTTTGCCGCGCCAAAGACGAATTGTCCGTTGGTGGTAATGAATAATAAAATAGGCAGCAATACCGTGCCTACCGGGTCGATATGCGCCAGGGGGTTTAAGGTGAGCCTGCCTTGACGGGCCGCGGTAGTGTCGCCAAGTTTATAGGCTGCCCATCCATGCGAAAATTCATGAAAAGTCATGGCGATCAACAACAATCCAAAGGATATCAGGAGCCCCAGAATGTTCAATTCAGGACCTCGATCTTTTCTACTGTGATCACAGGATAAGGCTGGCCGGATATGTCCTGCAATGATCCTATTATTGCGGCTTTACGGTAAGAACAGCTGTTGAGCATCTTTTTATCGCCTTTTAGTATGTATATTTTTTGGCTTTCAGTGGTTATCTTATGGGTGCCTTTTCTTCCGATTATCTTACCATATGGTTCTATTATTCCCATTACCGTGATCGCGCCGTCTTTTACGGCCCCTTCGGATCTAAGGATAGGGCTTTTTAGCTGCGCTGGTTTCTCCCCGGGCAGAGGTTTTTCCGTTTCCGCCGGAGCCGCCGTATCGCTTACCGAGACCAGGATCTTGACGAACTTTTTATTTATCCATCCGTATGCCGTATCCGGCGGGGTGATCTTGTACCAGTCCCCCTGTTTTTCAATGACGTTTACTACTTTATTTTTGTTTATCTTTCCTAAAATACAGGATGATTCATTCGGCTCAAGGCGTAAGTTCACGGCATCGGCATTAAGCATGCCGAAACTTCCTGTTTTTGCAATTGTCGCGCTTCCCCCCTGCTCTATGATATTTGCGTATTTTGCCTTAATAAAACAGGGCGCGTTCTTGGGCAGGCGTATCTTATACCAGTCAAAGGCCTCATTGACGATGTTGATGATCTCGCGCTCATCGACAGTGCTTATGGCTTTACCGGAAGTAGTTGAGTCACAGCGGATGTTAATAGCGTTAGAAGTGATTTCACCTACGCAGGGAAAGGTCTGCTCTTGGGCATCAACAGGGTTCGCCGATAGCAACGTTAGCGCCGCTAACAGGATCAGTATTATTCGCATATCTTGTTTATTTTGCGCCTTTTTCCGGTTTAGCTGCTGCTTTGGCTGCCGGGGCCGGGGCTGCTGCGCCTTCGGCTGCGGGAGCTGCGCCTTCAACTGCGGCTTTTTCCGCCTTTTCCTTCTTGATCTTTATTTTAACAGATTTTATCTTTGGCAGGCCAAAGACCGGGTCTCCCGGATGCCAGGTCCCTTTTTCCAGCATGTGCTTTAACCTGTCGGAGCGTTTCAGGACTGAGCCCTGCTTACTGTCTTGCGATGACGAACTTAAAGACGGGTGCATTGACATTTTATAGCCTCCTTATGTAGCAACCTTTGTATTGTTTTTGTAACTCTTTTAACGCGGCCCGG
>JAQTUY010000009.1 GCA_028707105.1 Candidatus Omnitrophota bacterium
GAAACCCCGATGGTTTTAAGCATCTGCTTTATATCATCCTGCGTATGCGGAACGTAGCTCATTTAGAGATCCCTTCTAAATAACGTTCGTAGGCGGCACCATCCATCAGCTTCGCTTTCTCAGCTTCATCTGAAAGCTGGATCACGAAAAAATATCCCTTTTCATAAGCCGAACTATTCACCATCTCCGGATGCGCGATTAATTCCTCGTTGACGCCATGGACCGTCCCTGAAAGAGGGGCGTATACTTCCGAGGCGGCCTTGACCGACTCGACAGTTGCGCATTGAGCGCCCTGTTTAAGCGCCTGATCCTTCTTGGGCAGCTCGACAAATGTAATATCGCCTAAAGCTGACTGGGCATAATCAGTGATACCGACGTAAGCAGTCTTACCTTCAATACGCGCCCATTCATGATCCTTGGTATAAAAAAGGCCTTTTGGCACACTCATCCGACTCTCCCCCTTCCCGATTATAATTATGCCTTGCTATAAAAAGGTTTTTTAACGATGGTTACAGGTATTTCCGCGGCCCCGTCCTTGATCGCCAGCTTCTCACCCAGCTGATGTTCACCGGTAATATACCCCATCCCGATACTCACCGCAAGGCTGGGAGAAAAAGAGCCGCTGCTGGTTGTGCCGATACGGCTGCCCTTAAGGTCAAATATGGCATAACCGTTGCGCGCCGATCTGCGGGAATCGGAACGGAAACAAACCAGATGCTCGCGCGGGCCGTCCTTTTGCTCGCGTAGTAAAGCGTTTTTCCCTATAAAATCCTTGGAAAGATCGACAAACTTATCCAGGCCGGCAGCCAACGGGGTATGGTTCACATCCAATTCATGGCCGTAAAGAGGATACCCCATCTCAAGGCGCAGGGTATCCCGGCAGCCAAGGCCTGCAGGTTTAACGCGCGCGTCGCATAATAGGCGTTCCCATAATTTTACCACCCGCCCGGATGAAACGTAAATCTCATATCCGAGCTCTCCGGTATAACCGGTACGGCTTATTATACAACTCTCACCCTCAAAAGTAAAATCGGCAAAAGTATAATATCTAAGCTCTTTAAGGCGCCCGCCGAATATCCCGGAAAGCGCCTCCAAAGACCCAGGGCCCTGGATATCCAATTTGCCGGTCCGCGGGGAAGCATTCTCAAAAGCGCACTCTTGGGAAAGATGCTTCTTCAGGTTCGCCTCATCCCCGGTAATGGTCGCGGCATTAACCACCAGCATCCAACGATCCTTATCCAGCCGGTAAACCACCAGGTCATCTATCACACCCCCCTGCTCATTAAGCATAAAGCCGTAACGACAGCTGCCCTGAGGCATAGAGGATATCTTCTGGGTGACAATACGGTCCAGGCCGCTTGAAACAGCATCGCCCTCGATCATGAACTCGCCCATATGGCAAATATCAAATACGGAGACTCCCTCCCTGGTGTGCGCGTGTTCCGCCAGTATCCCCTGATATTGGATAGGCATCATCCATCCGCCAAAGGGGGCCATTTTAGCGCCTAAGGATACGTGGGATCGGTAAAGAGGCGTCTCCTGAAAAGTTATATCGCTGTCCATTATCATTCCTGTTTATTGCTAAGCGGGCTTAAAAACTTTGTCTTTGACCGGGTATTTTCCGCAGCAGAATTTATCCCCTTCAGGGCAGTACCCTAAGGAAACACATTTGGCTCCCGCCTCGGAGAATACCGCCGGCAGTTTTTCATTGCAGATCTTGAGCATCCGGGAAGCAAGCTCGCGTATCTCCCACTGCGCCCTGGTGCAGCAGCGGTGTTTAAAAAAATGGATGAGCTCCCGGCAATTCATAGTCAATACGATCTTGGTTTCCGCCGCCTGCGGCAGGACAAAGCGCGCGTCCTGGTTTGCCGCCTCGCCGCTGAGCTTATCATCCCCCATCAGTTTAAGCAGGGCGGTATACTTCTCCTGTATCACGGACATTAAACCGTCAAATAATTTCTTTGCCTCGGGGTTGCGGTCAATAGACGGGGGAACAATATAATCAAAATCCTTCTCTTTAACATAGCGCTGGCTCTGCTGGGAATATGAGGCAAGGCGATGCCGGACCAGTTGGTGGGTGAGCGCCCGGGAAACGCCTTCAACGGCAAAGGTGAATTTTACATGCTCCAGCGGGCTTTCGTGGCCGGAAGCGACGACCTTGCGCACAAATTCCTCCTGCTGCTGCGCGCTGCGCCCGGTATCGGAGAAAATCTGGCCCGCGAACTCCTGGGAATAACACTGCCGGCATGCGGCATATATGATAGGGACTGCCTGTTCGCTCATCTCAAGCAGTTTGACGTTCAACTCAACTTGCGGCATGATACCTTTCCTGGTAAACGCGTAATATTCGCGCCTTTATTCGATCCGGCTATATTTCTATGGATTGTATCACAAATTCCTCAATATTTGAAATACTGAAATTACTTTTTCCGCAAGCGGGGCATTCCGTAGTCGGATGGGATATCTCGCTCTTTACCCCGCAAGAGCGGCATTCCATGACCGCCTTGTTCATTTTGATGTTAAGTTTCACGTTCTTTAAATCTTCCTTTTCGGAAAGCGCGCTGAATGCCGCGCGCAGGGTATCCGGAGTAACGTGAGTAAACGGCCCCAAAGCCACATTCACCGTTATCTTCTTCTTAAAATCCTTCTCTTCCAATCTTCCCTTAAGAGCGTTGATAATACTATTAGCGTACGTCAGATCATGCATATTGCCTCCTACAACATCTTATTAAAGATTACTTCTGTTATTTAAATATGTAAAATAATCCCGCACTGTTTCATCCAAGCTTGCAAATCCTTGGTTATATCCGGCTTTTTTTAACTTATCCATTTTAGCCCGGGTAAAATACTGGTATTTTCCTCTGGCCTCTTCGGACATTTCAATATATTCTATATCCGGTTTTTTCCCCGCGGCCGAAAACATTACTTTTGCCAGCTCATTCCAGCTGCTGGCGCGGCCTGTCCCCAGGTTAAAGATCCCTGCTTTGCGCGGATGCGTAAAGAAATAATATAACACATTAACCGCGTCCTTCACATAAATAAAATCCCTTTTTTGTTCTCCATCAGCATAAGAGCGGTCATACGACTTAAAAAGCCGCATTGCCCTGCCGCCGCTAACGTCAGCAAACCGCTTGCAGATAACGCTCATCATCTCGCCCTTATGGTATTCATTAGGGCCAAAGACATTAAAAAACTTAAAACCCGTTGAGCTTTTTAAAAGCCCCTCCTTAAGCATCCAAAGATCGAATAAATGCTTGGAATAGCCGTAGATATTAAGAGGGCGCAGGTTATACAGGAGCGCTTCGGAATCGTCATATCCGGCGCTTCCGTCGCCGTAGGTAGCGGCAGAAGAGGCATAAAGAAACCTTGCGGCCCGGGCGCGCGCCCAGGCCGCAAGGCGTTTGGAGTATTCGTAATTATTCTTCAAGAAATAAGCGGCATCGTTTAAGGTCGTGGAACTGCACGCCCCCATATGCACAATAGTTTTTACGGCGCCGATCTTTCCCGACTCAAGGATATCAAGGAAGCCGTCCTTCTGGATATAATCAGCGAACCTCTTGCCGGCGAGGTTCCTCCATTTCTCATCTTGTCTCAAGTCGTCAACGACCAGCACATTATTAAAGCCCTGCTGATTCAGCTTCCACAAAAAGCAGCTTCCGATAAAACCCGCGCCGCCGGTAAGGATGATCCTTTCTTTTTTGTTTGCCAATTTGACACTTCCCTGACACTAAAGTCATTCTTTTTTGCTTAAGAGCTTGCCGATCAGCAATAATATCACGCAGACAATAATAACCCCCACGACCGCCGAGAATATGTATGCCGCGCTTAAACTTGCTAATCCCTGTTCTTCCCAACCCTTAAACGCATAATCGGGTAAAGGCGCGCTCCAGAGGCTGGAAAGCTTCTCTAATCCTTTCGGGATATAACCAACCAACTCTTTGATTCCGTCCGCTCCCCATTCACCCCAGGCATCGCCGGCTTTGAAATGCTCGGGCAACAAAAGGCCAAGGGGAGAAAGAACCGCAAAAATACCCAATCCTATCCATAATTTGGTTATCGTTTTCACGCTGCCACCCCCTCTCCCGCTTCAAGAAGAGCCGGATCCTGTTTTTGAAGGTACTTAACGACCAGGGCCGTTACTACTGCTTCCACCCATCCGAATACAAGCATATGTTCACCTAACATGGCCGGTATCGCCACATTCAGGCCGTATGGACAATACAACGATTCTCCCGCGGCCGTCTTATGCAGTAACGGCTGAATACCGAACATTATCCCAGCGGATAATGCGGCAATATTCAAGGCGATATAACCTGCGATCGCGGCGGCGATAACCCTTCTGCCTGATGTAATAGGTGACCGTCCGCTTATCAACTTATACAGGTAATAACCGGCAAATACCTCCACAAAGCCCATATTGAAACAATTCGCGCCTATAGCAGTGATCCCTCCGTCGCCGAATAATAATGCCTGGACCACTAACGCCACTGTTACCGCGATACACGCTGCCCAGGGGCCAAGAAGTATCGCCGCTAATACCGCGCCCACCGCGTGCCCGGTAGTCCCTCCGGGAATAGGGACATTGAACATCATGATCACAAAACTGAATGCCGCCCCGATCGCCAACAAGGGGACCTGCTTGGCCTTAAGCGTTTTCTTAACGATCCTGGACGCTGCCGCCCATATCGGCAGCATCACCGCGTAAAAAACGCCGCAAGTCGCCGGCCCTAAATAACCGTCTGGTATATGCATCTTTTCCCTCCTTATTTTATTCCAACCTTAGAAATCAACCTGCGCCCTTAAGCCGCCGACAAATACACCGCCGGTATCCGTCAGGATATCCTTGCCGAACGGGTTCCATATGTACTGAAAGTCCGGACTCAAAGCCAGGTGTTCATTTACCTGGATCTTATAATACGCTTCAAAATGCCCCTCGGCCTTGCCGCGGGCAGGAGCATACTTCTGATAGTCATCCGAAGCGAATATCTGCCCGACCGCGAAAGCAAGCACGTCCTTTTCCCTGCCCCAGGATTTACCCTCAACCTGCAAACCGGCGCTCCAGGACTGTTCCAGTGAATAATTAACCCCGGCAACAGCCGCTCCGGGATCGTAAACCTCCGGAGTCTGCCAGCCGTAACGGGCAAACAGGGTGATGATATCAGTAGCTTTCTGGTCAAAGCTTAAGGCCCAGCCATAGGAAGATTCCTTTTCTTCCAGGGGATCCGACCATTTAACATGATATACGTTGCTGTGCCAGCCCAGGAAACGGTAGTTACCGGGCAGGCCGAAAAAATCGGTCTTAAATGAAACTTGTCCGATATTGAAAAGATTGTCGCCAAGCTTTTCCCAGTCGCTGTTACCGTCAAAAATACCATAGCCTAATTCCAGCCATTCCACGGGCATATAGGCCAGGCGGATACCGGCGGTATTATCCGGAAACCCGACATTGACATTATTCAAGAATAGCCCGCCTAAGAACTGGGTAGTTTCGTCATTAGCCGCCTCGTTATTATCAAAATACGCGGTAGGATCCAGCTTTCCAACAGTCAAAGCCGCTTTATCATTAAACAAACCCTGCTCATACCAGACCTCGGTCAAATGCACCCGGTCCTCGTTATCAGCGTCGCTGTTAACCGCGCTGTAAAGGGCCAGGTTATCATTAAGCCCATCGCCCTGTCCGCCTTCCAGGTGTAAAAACGCCCGGCCGCCGGCCTCTTTAAATTCTTTGCCTAAAGTTATGTCGGCGCTATATGAGCCGTCGGTGCGCGCTTTTTTTATCGATCCCGCGGTGGGATCATTGACATTATCCGTACCCTGAACAACCATAGTAATACCCGCGCCAAGCTCTAAACCCTCCATAAGCTGCATAGGAGCTGCCGGAACACGGTGGAGGTGCTCTTCAAACTGCGAAAGTTGATTTTCGTAACCGGTTATTTTTCCCTTCTGCTCACTGACCGTAGCGTTTTGCTCGGATATATGCCGGTCCTGCTGAGCGACCTTCTTCTCTAAAACTTCAATGCGCGCCTGCAATTGACGGACCGTTTCCGCCAGGGATGCCTCATCCGCGCGCGCTGGCATACAGCATGCTAAAATTATGGCAAAAATTAAAAACACTGTTTTCTTTACCGCGACCATCTCTATCCCCCTTTCTTTATGGTACGTTTATTTATTTCGTGCTACGAATAAGTAAAAAAATTATACTCCGTAGAGTAAATCCTAAAATTGCGGCGCCTAAAGATCCTTGCCGGTAGTAGACATGCTCAAAGCCACGTGTTTTACCCATTTGACGGCTTTAAGCGTATCGGCAAGCGCCTGAGCCTGCTTAGGCTTTCCCTTTACCGCGACCATCTCAAGGCAGTTGTGGTGATCCAAATGGATATGCTGGGTAGAAATAATAACCTCGCCGAAATTATGCTGGATATCCATAAGCTTATTTACCAGTTCGCGCTTATGATGATCATAGATCATGGTGATCGTCCCGGCTATCTCCTGGCCCTCCTGCCACTCTTGTTTGACCAGGTCTTCACGGATCAGGTCCCGGATGGCCTCGGAACGATTGGTATAGCTCTTATTCCTTATGCGCCCGTCAAACTTTTCCAACAGCTCTTTATCCAGAGAGACCCCGAACCTTACTAATTGCGCCATATATCCACCTCGTATTATTAATTTGAATATCGTAGCACAACAGAATAAACTGTCAAGAAATTTTTTGCTCTATTATTTAATAACGGCGGGGAGAAAACTTACGGAACTTCTTATGTTCCTGCCTGGGGCCGCGTTTAAACTGCCTGGCGCTTGGCCGCGGGGCATTATGGTCAAACTGTTCCGGCGTGACCTCGGGATGCCTGGAAATCGGCAGCTGGGTGCGGATTATCTTTTCAATATCCTTCACATCGCTAGCCTGGTCGGGAGTGGCAAAAGAGATCGCGTGCCCCTTATGCCCCGCCCTTCCGGTGCGGCCGATACGATGCACATAATTTTGCGCCTCATCAGGCAAATCATAATTAATGACCAGCTCGATGCCCGTGACGTCGATCCCTCTGGCGGCGATGTCCGTGCCCACCAATACCTTATACTTGCCGCGCTTAAAGCCTTCCAGCGCTTCACGGCGCTGGGTCAGAGACCGATTAGAATGTATTTCGGCGGCACTATACCCCAAGTCCTTGATCGAACGGGTGATCTTCTTGGCATTATGCTTGGTGCGGGAAAACAAAAGCACTGAACCGTGATACTGCGCCAGTATCTTGCTTAAAAGCCTGATCTTGGATTCCTTTTTAACGATAAATAATTCTTGCGTGACGTGTTCCGCCATGGTCCCGGAAGGAGCGATCTCAACCGACAAAGGAAGCTTCATATGTTTGGCTGCTATACTCATCACCTCCGGGGGGATGGTCGCGGAGAAAAGCATGGTCTGCCGGTCTTTCGGCAGAAAACGCAGGATCTTCTCGATCTGGGGAATAAACCCCATATCCAGCATCCGGTCCGCTTCATCAAGCACCAGCATCACCACCTCATCAGGCAGGACATTCCACTGGCTAATATGGTCTATAAGCCTCCCGGGAGTGGCGATTATCACCCGGGGACTCCTGCGTAATGCCTGCACCTGGGGATCCATCGGAGCGCCTCCTATAAGACAGGCGGTCTTCATCCCAAAAGGCCGGGCGATCCCCTGAAAAGCCTCATCGATCTGAATAGCCAATTCCCGGGTAGGCGCCAGGACCAATCCTATCCCCTTCTTCTGGGCAAGATGCTGCACCATGGGAATGGCGAAGGAATGGGTCTTTCCGGTGCCGGTCTGGGCTATTCCGATGATATCTTTACCTTGTATCGCCAGAGGGATAGCCTTGAACTGGATAGGCGTGGGAACCTTGAATTTTATGGACTCAAGGATCTCCAGTATCTTGGGCGCGATGCCCAACCCGTAAAAAGAACCTTCGGGCGCAGTTACCCCATGTGCCGGATTATCTTTAATTTCGTTCCTATACATTGTATTATTTAGACCTCGCCTTGGATTTGAACCGGTCATCAACCCGCCCCAAATGGATATGACAATAAGCCTCGTGATTATAAACGCTTAAAAGCTGTTTACAATGCGGGAATTTACAATGCCGTCCTTTAAGCGAAGTCTTAATTTTTTTCACGCTGTTAAGCCTTGGCTTTGACGGTCACGCTTATCGCCCTGGGCCCTTTAGCTGTATTTTCAACTTCGAATTCAACATCCTGGGTTTCCGACAAATCAGTGATCTTGGCGTCAACCAGGCCGCTCTGATGAAAAAATACTTCTCTTCCGTCAGTGTCGCTGATAAAACCAAATCCCCTGTCAGCCACGACCTTCTTTATTTTACCCGTATGCATTTGATACCTCCGCTGTTTATCTTCGCCATCCCGCGGCGCGGGCGGCGTAAAAAGACAGAGCCCGGCTCTCTAATGATGCCGGGCCCTGTACAGTGATTCCTAGGTTATATCTTAGCTACGTTAGTAGCCTGTTCGCCTTTAGGGCCTTTAGTTATCTCAAATTCAACGTGCTGACCTTCATCTAAAGACTTGTAACCCTCACCCTGGATCGCTGAATGATGCACAAACACATCGCTTCCGTTCTCAGGAGTGATGAATCCGTAACCTTTCTGGTTACTGAACCATTTCACTATTCCTTTTGCCATTGCAAAATTACCTCCTTTTCCAAAATTATAGTAAACCCCGTTAGAAATCTTAACCATCACCTTTACCTGCCTGCTAGATTTTTTCTAACGGGGTAAACAATGACTTACACAAAAAAACCGCAAGGTTAGTTATCTGCTCCCTCGCGGTCTAAGACTTCTAATCTATATTTACTACGAAAATAAGTATAACACCTTTTTCCGCTTTGTCAAGTACTTTTTCGCCACAAGGCGAACATCCCCGCAAGGGGACAATCGCGCAATACTCCGCCACAAGGCGGACACTAGCCCAATTCCGATTTGGGCTAGGTGAAATAAGCGCGAGGTACTACATAAGCGTTGGGTGTTAAGCCACAAGGCGAACACCAACGCAATTCAGCATAAGCGTTGGGTGTTAAGCCACGATTGGCGTAATCATAAATGGTGACTCAGTTAGTCAGATGGCGCACCAACGGCTTGCGCTCCGGGTAAGGAGGCTTTAAGATCTTGAACCTGGAGGAGCCGCTTTTCTAGACCTTTCCCAGGCTTCTCTCGCGGCGTCCGAGCGGGTCAACTCAAACTTATCCAGGTATTTGACCTGGAACTTTTGCATATAAAGGTAAAGCCCGGGGGTAACAAAGAGGGTAACGACCTGCGAGAATATTAAACCTCCGACGACGATCAGCCCCAGCGGCATCCTGGATGCCCCGTCCGCGCCGAACCCCAGCGCGATCGGCACAGCGCCCATGATCGCCGCCAGCCCGGTCATCAGGATAGGCCTGAAACGCACGACACTGGCGTCATAAATCGCTTCCAGGTCCGTGACATTGCCCTTCTTAAGGTTTTCCTGGGCAAAATCCACCATCATGATCCCATTCTTGGCGACTATACCCAAAAGCATAAAGACGCCCACGTAAGCATACAGGGACAACTCCGAACCGAAAATCAGGAGCGTAAGCAGGCCGCCGAAAGTGGCGACGGGAAGAGTGGTCAGGATAGTCAATGGATGGACATAGCTTTCATACAATATCCCCAGGATTATATATTTTAAGAATATGGCTACGATTATCAGGATCCCTAAGCTGGCGACCGATTCCTTGAACGCCGCGGCTTCTCCCTGCAGGCCTCCGCTTATACTGGGCGGCAAAGTCTCATTTGCCAGCTGTTCAAGGGCCTTAGTGGCATTACCCAGCGGTACCCCTGCCTCAAGGTTAAAAGATATGGTGGCGGAATTAAGCTGGTTAAAATGCGGGACAGTCTGCGGCCCGACCGTTTTTTTAACCTGTACTACCGATGCCAAAGGCACCAGGCTCTTGGTGACCGGAGAACGCAAATATATCAGAGAAAGATTCTCCGGCTTTTTCTGGTATTCCTTATCCAGCTCCACGATAACATCATACTGGTCTACGTCGGTCTTATAGGTAGTGACTTTGCCTCCCGCGTAGGAAAGGCTTAAGGCGTTCTCGATATCCCCGGCAGTGATACCCAGGCTGGAAGCCCGGTCACGCAGTATCTTCAGTTCCAGCTGCGGCAGGGTAAGCTTAACGCTGTTCTGAATATCCACAAAACCCGGCAGGGCGCGCATCTTTTGCTCCAGGAGCAGCGCGGTCTTATATAATTGATCCTGATTGTCTCCGGTCATGGCATAGGAATATTTATTGCCCTGGGCGGTGCTCTCGCCTCCGGCGCTGATCTTCAATGCCGGTAACGCCTGGATAAAAACAAACCCGTCGGTAAGCTTGCTTAATTTGGCCCGCAGCCCTTTTACCACCTGAGCTATCGGCTTGCGTTCCTTGCGCGGTTTAAGGGATGTAAAGACCATGCCGGTGCTCTGGTCCGCCCCGGGTTGCATTCCGGTGACTGAAATAAGTTTTTCCACATTAGGGTCTTCGTGCACTATTTTATTGACCTTGTCCTGGAATTTCTGCATTTTAGCCGACGAAGTCCCCAGGGGCACGACCATCTGCCCATGCACCGCGCCGCTATCCCCTTCAGGTATGAACGTCTGGGGTATCACCTGGAAAAGCACTACCGTTCCGGCAAAACATACCACCCAGATAATTACGGTACTCATGGGCCTCTTGAGCGTCCACATCAAAAGCTCCCCGTACTTACTGATCACCCCGTTGAGATACCCGGTAACGCTCTTCTGGAACGGATTAGGCTTGCCTTCTTTGAGCATACGCGCGCACATCATAGGCGTAAGGGTAAGGGAAACCACCCCGGAACAGAGAATGGCGATAATGACCGTAATGGAAAATTCCCGGAAGATTCGCCCGACCACGCCCCCCATAAATATCAAGGGGATAAAGATCACTATCAAAGAAAGGGTCATTGAAATAATGGTAAAGGTGATCTCCCGCGCGCTCTCGATCGCCGCTTCCATCGGTTTTTTCCCTTTTTCCATAAGGCGCACGGTATTCTCAAGGACTACGATAGCATCATCAACCACGAACCCGACAGCCAGCGTCAGACCCATTAAAGAAAGATTATCCAGACTGAAATTCAGCAATAACATTACCCCAAATGTGGCGATTATAGAGATAGGCAGGGCGATAGCCGGTATGACCGTCTCGGAAAGTTTACCTAAAAAGAAGAATATGACCAGCACTACCAGGATCAAAGCGATGACTATCGTGTTTTTGACGTCATTGACCGAATCCACGATAGAGTCGGAAGCGTCATAAAGGATGTCCAGCCTCACCGAACCGGGTATTTCCCTGCGCAGGTCATCCAGCGTCTTAATGATATCCCTGGAAAGCCCTACCGTGTTCGACCCGGCAGAGCGGCTCACAGCTATAACCACGGTCCCCGACCTTATTTTTTGTTCGGAACGGCCATAAGTACAGTTTATAACGTCGTTCTCGATACTTTGCACGCAATTAGCGATATCCTTGAGCCTGACCGGCGCATCATTTCGGTATGCCATGATCAGTTCTTCATAATCCTTCGCCGTAAACAACTGGCCCTGCGGCTCTATTGAAAAAGTCCTTACCTTGCCGTCCAGGCTCCCGCCCGGCACAGTAACAGTACCCCTCTGGAGGGCCTGCGAGACTTCATCTATCCCTATCCCGTAAGATGCCAGTTTATCCGGGTTGACCTGGATCCTGACCGCGGTTTTAGCGCCCCAGACCTGCACCTGGGAAACGCCATTGATCATGGAAATACGCTGGCCGATAGTGCGGTTAGCGTAATCATACAGCTGGCCCGAAGTCTGGGTATCGGAATTGACCATCAGATATATGATCGGCATTTCAGTCGGGTTGATCTTGGAATATACCGGCGGGGACGGAAGGTCCGTAGGAAGATTGGCAGTGGCCCGGGTGATCGCCGCCTGCACGTCCGGAGCAGCCAGGTCTATGCTGCGATCCAGATTAAAGGTCAGGGTTATCGTGGTCTGGCCCTCGGTATTGTCGGAAATAATGCTCTGCATACCCGGTATCTGCATGCACTGGCTCTCCAGCGGAGAGGCGACCGCTGATGCCATGGTCGAAGGGCTGGCGCCGGGATAATAGACCGTAATAACGATCACCGGAAAATCCACAACCGGCAGGTCGCTGATCGGCAGCCTGAAATATGCCACTATGCCGAAGATGACCACCGAAACCATGACCAGCGTAGTCATGATCGGTTTTTTGATGAATTTATCGGAAAAACTCATTATCTGCGCCTTTTACTTGGGATTATCGCTCTTAATTACCATAACATCCGCTCCGGGAGACAACCCCATCTGTCCGCTGGTAACCACTTTCTCTCCCGAAGAAACCCCGGTCAGGATAACCACATTATCGTCGATCTGCGGCCCTATTGTCACCAGCCTCAGGTCAGCCTTATTCTCCTTAGTCACCACAAAAAGAAAATATCCGTTCTGCCCCAGTTCCACCGCATCATAAGGCACGATTACCGCATCCCTGAGAATACCCAGGATAAGCCTGACCTGCACGAACTGCCCCGGCCAAAGCTTTTTTTCCTTATTATCCACGAACGCGCGCAGGGCAATAGTACCCGTAGTATTATCGACCGTATTGCTGAGCAACTGTAATGTCCCGGAGTAAAAAGTAGCGGGATCTTCCTGTAAAGATACCTTAACTTCCAGCTGGCCTTCCTCTTTGGAAACACGTACCCTTGCCAACTCGCTTTCCGGAACCGTAAAATCCACATATAAAGGATCGAGGGTCTTGATATTGACCAGGGTCGGCCCGGTATTAGCGGTAACGATATTGCCCGGATCGACCTGGCGTTTGCCCGTAAGCCCGTCAACGGGCGAGATTATATTACAATAACCCAAGTTTATCTTCGCAAGGTCTATATTAGCCTGGTCGAGCTTTATCTTCTGTTCTGCCGACAGGAAATCAGCCTCATACTTGTCAAAATCCTGCTGAGAAATAAGCTGGGCGGTAAAAAGCGACTTATTGCGCTCAAGGGTATCTTTTTTCAGGTTCAGGTCGGCAATATCCTGCGCCAAAGCGGCCTGCGCCTTATCCAGTTCCGCCTGAAAAGGGCTGGGGTCAATAATAAAAAGCGGGTCTCCCTTCCTGACCTCCTGCCCTTCATTGAACCGCACTTCCTTGATCTGGCCGGTAACCTGAGATTTGATATCGACATCGCTTGTCGGAGCCAGGCTGCCGAATGAATCGATAAATATGGGCATATCATTTTGGGCGGCATAAGCGACCTGCGCCGGCCGGCTAGGAAGCGCCTGCTCCTTGGGCTTCCTGCCCGCTATGCCCTTTACGATAAGAAATACAATCACGGCCGTCATAATAAGCCAGACGATCTTCTTAAGCGCCTTACCTGATCTGATCATAAGTCTCCTCTTTACTGTTCTCTCGCGGCAATATCCTGTTTTCCGGTATTGCCGTCTTGACGCGCAGCCGAGAGCGCGCCTGTGGCGTGCGTCAACTCCGCGAAGGCTACAAACACATCCTGTTTAGACTGAATAAGCTTGCTCACGGCATCCGAGAATTTATTCTGGGCCTGCAACAGGTCCAGTATACTGCCGACCCCGGCCTTATAACCGGCGAATGCCAGCTCATAAGAAGCGGTGGCGGTCTCAAAAAGGCTCTTGCTGAATTCCAATTTACTGACTGCCGCTTTATAATTCTGGTATTTTACCCAGACATCGGTGCTTGCCTGGAGTTCGGATTGGATAAGCTCTTCCAGGGCGACATCTGCCTCCGCCTGGGCCTCGCGCTTCTTGTTCAGAAGATAAAAACCGTCAAACAGGTTCCAGTTCATCTGCAGAAACCCGCTATAGTTGTAATCCTTGGCCCTCTGCCCATTGCCGGCGCGATAATCATACCAATCCCTGCCCACGGTGCTGCCGAGATTGAACGTCGGCCAGAGATCGGAATTTGCCGCCTTCACTGCCGCTTTTTTAGACAACAGGGTTGCCCGCGATGAAGCCAGGTCATGCCTTTGCATAACAGCCTTCTCGATAAGCAGGCTGACATCATCCCCCATTATCCATTTCGGCAATTCCTTGGAAGGCAAGGCGATCTGGAATTCCGTATCCGGGGCAAGCCCAAGAGACTGTAATAAAAACGCCCGGCTATTCTTAAAATCACCCTTAGCTACTTCCAAGGAATACAGGGCATCTTCATAGTCCGATTGCGCCTGTAAGACGTCAAGTTTTACCGCCACTCCCGCCTCAAACCTGGCCCTGGCCGCTTCAAAATCTTTTTTTGAAGTCGCCACGTCCGATTGGGCGGCATCATAAGCCGATTGGGAGCTGTAAAAATCATAATAGCCTTTTTCGACCGTCAAAACAAGATCCTGCACCGACTGATTATATTGAAAATTCGCCGCGGAAAGGGTCTGGACCATTTCTTCAATAGAAGCGCTCCTGCCGCCGAAATCAAAAAGCAGATAAGTAAGTTCGGCATTCACGCTGTATTCTCTCTGGTTTATTTTATTGACGGCGCGGGTAGCAACCTGCCTCTCCCTGGTAGCGCCCGAAGAGACTGTAAGGGCAGGAAAAAGAGCCGCTTCTTCCTGCTTCTTTTTGGCCAATTCAACGGAGGCGTTATACCATGCCTGGCGGGTGGAAGGGTTGTTGCGCAGGGCAACATCTACTAACTCTGCCAGGGCGAGGGGCTTGGAGGTATCGATCTTTCTCCGGCGTATCGAACTCCAGGCGCCATCAACGGGCCGGGAAACCTTGGGGGCTTCAGGGACGCCGGAGGCTGCAGGTTTTTCCGCCTCTTTTCTATCCAGGGCGTAACTCTCGGCAAAGCTGCGCGCTTCCTCGCTATGCTTTGTTTCCCGGGCCGCCATATCCTTGCGGACATCCTTGCCTGATGAGGCGCATCCCGTCATGCTCACGAGAAGAAAAAAAACACATAATAATAAAACTACCCTCTCATTAAGCGGAGGTTTTGTCATGATTATATATATTTTACCAAAGATTGAAAAAAATAAAAGACTTTACTGATAATCCTGACTTACTCGATGCCGAAACTTGCCGTTACGACGGCAGTGACCTTTTTGTCCATGGAGGTGGTATCGTTCACGCCCCAATCCGAGACCTCGGTCGAATTTACCGGCGTTATCTGGAACACCCCCATCCTGGCTGAACGCATGAATCCGATCTTATTGCCGGTGGCTTTCACCATATTCTCAGCCCGCTGTTTGGCATTTTCGGTAGCTTTGCCGAGCATCTCGATCTTTAATTCATCCAGTCTGGTATAAAAATACTCCGGGGAATTAGAAACGAATTCTATCCCTTCATTAATAAGCTCCGTCGATTCCCTGGAGATCCGGGTGACCTTATCGACATCAGCGGAGCGCGCCTCCAGCCACTGGCTTAAACGATAACCCTCGATCTCGTTGGTATCATTACCCTTTTCGTTCTTCTTGTATATTCTTTCGGTAGCGATCTGGGAGGCTATTATCTCTTCTTCAGCGATCCCTTTTGAAATCAAATACTGTTTTATTTTCTTCAGGTCTTCTTCCAGCCCCTTATAAGCCGAAGCCAGGTCTGCCTGGTTCCTGGTAAAAGAGGCCGTCCAGACTATGTAATCGCTTTTAATATTTTTTTGGGCTGAACCGGTGACGCTGATCTGTTCTTTAACGAATTTTGTCACCTTCAGGAACCCCTGAGAAAGAATGACGCTGGAAACTATAGTTGCCGCCGCGATACAAACACCCAATACAATGATCTGCGAATTCCTCAAAATACCTTTTTCTTCCATATCCGCTCCCGGCCTGTTTATTACTGCTTGGTTTCGATCTGCTGGATCTTTATCCCTTTCCCCGTCAAATAATCAAAAACCTTCGCCACCTCTTCATCAGTGCCGTCCATCTCAAGGATAGCCCAGCCTGAACTCATGGAAAAAGAAGCTTCGATGATCCGCACGTTAACATCATATTTTTTACAGATATAACAGATCACCGCCTCATCCTGCAGACTTCCCGGAAAACCCAACCCTATGACTTTTGTCATTGATGTTCCTTTCTCAAGATGTATACTCCGATATTCTAAGGCGCTTTTTTCGCCGGATGCCCCACGCTCTGAACAAGGATTATCTTCTCGTCGGCCTTTAAGTTAAGCGCCTTACCCAAAGCTTCCCTGTCTACCCAGCTACGCGCAATAGTAGCCAACCCGGCGGAGGCGCAATATAGATAGACGTTCTGGCTGATAAACCCCACATCACAAGCAGCGTAAAAATCCGCCTGGCCCCCGACCTTGGCCAGACAGGAATAATCCGCCACATAGACCAGGTCTAAAGGAGCGTCTTTTACAAACGGCTGCATCCCGGACATTTCACGCAAGTCGCCCGCGGCGACCGGCCGTAAAACATTCCTCCGGGCATTATAAATATACGCGCCCTCCTTCATCAGGACATAAATATCAAATTCCTGCATATTCATCGCCGAGGGCACCGTTCTTTCTCCCGAATCCGGACGGTTGATCCCATACGCGGCCCAAAGCAAATTGGAGAGGTCCTGCCGGGAAACGTCCTCCGGGCTGTAAGAACGCGTAGACTTGCGCTCTTTCAAAGCCTGCAACAGGGGCATCCCGCCTTCTGTCTGCGGCGGTAATAACTGGATATTTTTTAACTCCTCGGCGAAAACGTAAGATGAAGACAAGAACAAAGCCGCTAAAATGGCTAAAACCCCGCTCCTTAATTTCTTATCCATCGCATTCTCCCGCGTTATCAACGCCGGTTTAAAAATGATTTTTCAATATGCTGCTGCGATCCAGTCTTACGCTCTCCAGCCAGGGATTCAGCTTTTCGATAAACTGCGCGTAGGTTGCCCTTTCCTTGTCGGTATAAAAACTTTTTTGTTTTGCTTCATAGCTCACCCGTTCCATAAGGCTGCCGTGGACCACCTCATCAAAAGGCTCGACGGCGTTTACGGTCCCGCTCTGCCCGTCCCATTTTTCATTCACCGGAAAGTTAGCTTTTTTTAATGGTAAATCGGTGGTAGCGTCAACCAGGACCCACTTATCATCAATATACGCCTTACACGCCAGATGGTACGCCGGAGGCAGGTCTTTAGCTATTCTTTCCAGGTCTTCGGGAAACGCTATCTTTTGGCCGCCCCATTTAAAGGGATAAGATACATACTGCACCGGGATGCCCAGCTTGCCGAAGAGCATTGCCAGCAGGTAATGTTTAGGCTGACAGGACCCTTTATTCAGGTTGAGCATCCCGGCAGGGCCCTTTTCAGGGTCTCTCAATTCCGGGATGATCGCGTAAGGTATATCCCTTATGTATTTATATACGGCGACCCTGGCGTCTTTTGAGCCCAGGTCTTTTGTCAATCCGTTAAATTTAGCAAGGATATCTTTTTCATCCGTCATTATGCCATACCTCCTGCTTTTTTATTTTTTAGCGCAGGTTGTGCCTTTTAGTAAATGGAACATGCTATGCTCAAGCTCCGAGATCCTGTTATACATATCCGAAAGATAATACGTCACGCTTACAATATACAACGCCAGCAACACGCAGATCACTGTTACAAACATCTTATTATCTTTTTTCACCTGATCCTCCTAAATTATACTGTAATAAATTGTTGGTCCCCGCCGCTCAAAAAATCCTGCTTACCTGAAATGCAGATAAACCCGGCCCCAGCCTTTTTCAGTCTTCTCAAGGCGCGAATAAAGCGCCCGTATCTCCTTCTTGCCCAGAAAATTCAAGATGCGCTTCTTGATGCCCTCCCCGGAAGGCCCATAGGCAATCTCGACCATCCTGGCGCCTTTTTCCAGCGCCTCATCGATGGTCTTGGCGATCCTCTCTTCCATATCCGGGATCACCGGGTAAACGTTAAGTTTAAGTTTCTTCATCGGTTAAAACCACCTTTTTTTCTTAAAATAAACGATCATGGCCGTGGCCATGGCCAACATGATAAAAAGAGCGAAAAAATACCCGAAACGCCAGTTAAGTTCAGGCATGTTAAAAGGCGAACGCGAAACATTGAAGTTCATCCCGTAAATACCGGCGATAAAAGTAAGGGGTATGAAGATCGTGGCGATAATGGTCAGGACCTTCATCACCTCATTAAGGCGGTAGCTTATGCTGGAAAGATAAATATCGAGCATGCCGGAAACCGTATCCCGGTAAGCTTCAATAGTATCCACGGCCTGTATAATATGGTCGTAGATATCGCGGAAATAGACCACGGTCTGCTCCTTGATCAAAGGCGACTCGGTCTGGGTAATGGTATGCACCACCTCGCGCAGGGGCCAGACGGATTTACGCAGGAATATAAGGTCTTTTTTGAGTTTGTTGATCGACTGCAGGGTGGAAGGACGCGGTTCAGTCACCAGGCTTTCCTCGATTTCTTCTATTTTCTCCCCAATTTTTTCCAGGATCACGAAATAACTATCAATGATCGAGTCCAGCAAAGCATAAGCAAGATAATCCGGGCCCATCTTGCGGATGCGCCCCTTACCGCCGCGGATGCGCTGGCGGATAAGATCAAAGACATCCCCCTCCCTCTCCTCCTGTAAGCTGATAAGGAACTCTTTCCCAAGAATAAAACTTACCTGCTCTTCGCTGATATCGACGCGTTTTTCGTCATAAAAGAGCATCTTGGCGACGATATAAATGTACTCCCCGAAATCCTCGGCTTTCGGCCGCTGGTTGATATTCAGGATATCTTCAAGCACCAGAGGGTGCACTAAATAACAAGAGGCCAGATTCTCCAGGATATCGATACGATGGATACCGTCCACGTTTATCCAGGTCACCGTAGGCTTATCCTTAAACGGCAGGCACTCCTTGACGTCCTGCGTTTCTTTTTCGATAAAACTGGTTTCGCTGTAATCAAAAATGGTTATTTTCGCTTTTCCATCTACGCGCGTACCCTCATAAAGGATCGTCTCCGGCGGTTGGCCGATCAGTTTTGATTTTTTTAGTAATTTAGGCATTTTGTTCCCTTATCTTTAAGTGATCGCTCTCCTCTCGCGGCGCTTTCGATCATAACTATAATACACGCAATACCCTGCAGTTTCAACAGTTTTGATATCCTTTTAAGTACCACCTCAGCCTTAAGTATCACTTTAGTTTAAGCAGCGGAATGCTTAAGCGCTTTCTGAAGGTTTCGCCCTGGAGCAGCTCCTTTTTGCGCCAGGCCTGTGTATTTCGGGGATGCGCGCTCTTTTGGCTGACAATATCCGAAGCGGCCAGGTGCACGGTGTGTTTGCCGTAAACGGCGTTTATATTATCCACTGCTTCGCTCAATTTCCTGATACGCTCGATCTTTACCGGGTCATCAAAAAGGTCCCTGGAATCAACTCCTTCTTCTTTGATGTCGCCGAGCACCACTCCGGTAGAACGATAACGCGCCCCGCCTTCAAAGACCTCTTCAAAAAGCCGGCCGCATAATGCGGTAAAATCCAGGGTCGATGAAGAGTGGCGGTTAATACGGCCCTCGATCCCCTTGTCGCTAAAATCCACTTTTCTTAAAATAACGGCCAAATTCCTGGCGCCAAGATCATGCCGCCTCAATTTTATGAACGCCGACTCCAAATTACGCATCAACTGGGCTTTTACAAATTCGCGGTCATCAGAAGCCGGCATAAAAGTCTTGGTCTTGCTGATGGTCAGGTATTTTTCTTTAGGCTCATTTGATACCTTATAGACCTCTGCGCCCCGCAGTTCCATCCATAACTCTACTCCGATCTTGCCTAACACCTCTTTAGCGAATAACTGCGGACGCCTGATATAATCCAGCACGCTAAATATCTTGTATTTATTAAGCAGGGCGACGGTATTCGGGCCGAAGCCGCATACGCGTTCCAAGGGGATACTTTTAAGGAATTCATGCAGTTCCCGGCCCGGCAGAGCCACAAAGCCGTCCGGTTTTTTGTGCTTGGAGCAGATCTTCGCCAGGGTCTTGGAAAGGCTCAAGCCCACGGAAACAGTTATTCCCAGTTCATTCTCTATCGCCTCTTTGATCTTTAAGGCGATCCCGCTGTAAGAAGTACGGTATATCCTGCGTAAGCCCTTCAGATCACAGAAGGCTTCGTCGATAGAATACTCTTCTACTTCCGGGGTGAATCTCCTGATAATGGAAAAAACACGTTGGGAATAAATACTATACAGCTCGTAATCACTGGGAAGGATGACGGCCAAAGGGCAGATCTTTTTTACATCCCTCAATGATACTCCCCGGCTTATACCTAAAGCCTTAGCTTCATAACTGGCGCAGGAGACTATCCCCCGTTCCTTACCGGTGATAACCGGCCTGCCCTTTAAGGCCGGGTCGCGCGCCTGTTCGCAGGAAGCAAAAAAAGCGTCGCAGTCTATATGCGCGATAGCCTGCGGAAAAGAAGCCAGGGTGATAAAATCAGGCGCGTTATTTGTATTTTCGGACATTGGCGATCACCACTCCGGCGATAGTCAACTCCTGCCGGGGTTCTATTACGGGATATTTCTTGTTAGCCGCCCTTAAAAAGACCTTCCCTTTTTGTTTCTCAAAATATTTCAAGGTCCACTCATTATCCACGCAGGCTACTACTATGTCGCCGTTCCTGGGAGCAAGGTCCTTCTGGATCAAGACCAGGTCTCCGGGATGTATCCCGGCGTCTACCATCGAATCCCCGTCCACTTTCAATAGGTAGGTCGCCTGCGGATTAGAGATCAGGAATTCATCCAGGTCCATCAGGTCATGCGTCTCTTCTTCCGCGGGGCTGGGAAAACCCGCCTTGACCATACCCAGAAGCCGCACCGGTTTCCGGAAGGCCCGCGGCAGCAGCCTGCCGCCGGCGTCCTTATCTATCAGGCCGGCGCTGACCATACGGGAGACCCTCTTGAATACCGCGTTCTTGGATTTTAGGCGGAATATCTTAAGCATCTGGGAATAAGAAGGCATGCTCCTGGCTTCCAGATAATAGTCATTGAGCTTGCGGGCGTATTCTTTTAAAGTTTCTTTATTCATAAGCTTCATTGTAGTGAACGCTCGTTCACCTGTCAAGTAAAAAAACTGGGCAAGTGACAAAAAATGTCATCCTTGCCCAAAAACTCAGAAGCCCACCGACTCCATCGACCAGTCGCCGCGGTTCAATGTCCGGTCATAATCAGGATGGGTTTCGTTGATCCATTTATCAAACGATTGCAGGTCGTTAAATGTCTTATCCGGGTTCTGGTCATGATCGATATCGGCATGCGCTGACTGGAACTTTCCGTCCTTGACATTGACCGTGATGTCGGGTTTGCCGTCGTCATTGGTATCAGCCTGCGCCTTAGTCACCTGTTTGCCGTCGCAATGATAAGTCACTTCGGCTATACCGTCATTATCAACATCAACCGCCTTGGTCTTAACGTTAGCTTCTTCTTTACGCGCGTCCTGACAGCCTTGAGAATAAACCGCGCAAACATTAAAACAAGACAGGATCAATACCAGGACGATCATCACTCCGGCTCTCTTCATCAAGGCCTCCTTTTAGGTAAGGCGGGTATTTCTATCCTTCCATCTTTTGCGTACATAGGTCAAATACATCATCATTATAGATATAAAAATACCTCATCGCAAGAATTTTCTAGCGGGAATAAATCCCGCTGACGCTGTCAGGATTGTTTTAAAAAATCCAATAATGATTTTATGATGGCCAGGGGGCTCGGGGGACAGCCGGGGATATGCAGCATGACCGGAAGGATATCTTTGACCGCGCCTTCGGTATAATATGAGCCTTTAAAGATCCCGCCGTCCAGGGCGCAGTCGCCGGCGGTGATCACGAATTTAGGCTCCGGCATAGCTTCGTAAGTCCGCTTAAGGGCCAGGAGCATATTTTTGGAGAGCGGCCCGGTCACCAGCAGGGCGTCGGCATGTCGTGGCGAAGCCACAAAATTAATGCCGAACCTTTGCAGGTCATAGATGGGGTTATTCGCGGAAATGATCTCCGACTCGCAGGCGCCGCAGGAGCCGGTATCAACCTCGCGAATATTCAAAGACTTCCCGAATTTCCCGCGGATCAATATCTTAAGTTCGTTCCCGACAGCCTCTACTTCCCGAGAAAACTCCGGCTCGATCTGCCGCGTGACAACTCCTTTTAATAACCTGGCTTTTAATATATTATACATGGTTTATAAGTCATTCCCCGGATAGGATAAGTCAAAACTTTTATTGCACATTGGAAAATCCGGGATTATATCACCTAGCACGGAGTAAGAGAGCCCCTGCCAATTGTGAAAAGAAGGATCCACGATCTTGCATCTTTCGATCAGGCCGGAAGCATCTATTTTGACCCAGTATAAAACCGGCCCCCTCCATCCTTCCGTATAACCCAAGGCATACCCCTTTTTTAAGCCGGCCGGGACATTAATACTCTTGCCCGGCGTAACCTTGTTCAGGAATACCTCGATCAGGCGCATTGATTCCTCGAATTCCGCGATCCTCACTCTTAAACGCGCCAGGACATCTCCGGCTTCCTGGATCGCGGGCTTTATTTTGGCTTCCTGGTAAACTCCGGGGAAATATTTTCGCAGGTCATTGGGTATACCCGAGGCGCGGCTGGCCGGCCCGGTTATCCCCAAGTCCTCGGCAGTCTTTCTCTTTAAGACCCCCGTTGAATCCACCCTGTCCATAAAAGAAACGCTGGACTCCAGGATCTTCATCAGTTCGGCAAAATCAGGCTTGATCCTGCGCAAGGCTTCCAAGATCGCCTCTTTTTTTTCATTATCGATACCCCTTAATACCCCGCCCGGCGTATTCACTCCCTTAAGATACCTGCTTAAGGTGAGTTTTTCATTCAACTGCAAGACCGCCTCTTTAATAATAGAAGCCAGGGCCGCGGGAAAACTAAAGCCGACATCCACGGCTATCCCGCCTATATCATTTACGTGGTTATACATCCGCTCAAGTTCCAGGTATATGCCCCTTAAATATTCCGCTTGTTCCGGGACAGGCGAGGCGCAGATCTTCTCAATGCTCCGGGAAAAACTCAAGGAATGCGCTAAAGACGAATCTCCTGAAACCCGCTCGGCGATACCAACAGCGTCAAGACAGCTCTTGCCTTCAAAAAGCTTCTCGACTCCGCGATGGGTAAAGCCCAGGCGGATCTCCAGGTTGATTATCGGTTCGCCTGCGGCGCTAAAACGAAAATGACCCGGGCCGATGATCCCGGCATGCACCGGCCCTACCGGCACCTCAAATATCCCTTCGCCTTCGACCCTGGCGAATTTATACTCTCCCAGATCCCCCGCCTGGACGGCCTTAAAATCTTTACGCAAGGGATAATTACCCCGTGGCCAGACCTCATCATGGAGGCTTAGCCTTCTTAAGTCCGGGTTGCCTTCAGGTTTGATCCCGAACATCTCCCAGATCTCCCTTTCAAAAAGGCTGGCGGAGTAAATGTCTTTGGCCAGCGAATCAAAACGCGGGTCTTCCGCGGCAATACCCGTAGTCACGCGGACCCATAAGCTGTTTTTTAAAGATACGAATACCGCGTTAATCACGAATCTTCCCGAACTTGCCCGCTCATCAACGGCAAAAAGCATCGCAACCGGTGAAGAAAAGATCTTATGCAAAGCAACACAAGCATCCTTAAAGGACCCCGGAGCAACCTCCAGGGCCGCCTCATCAGGATAGTCCTGCGAAGCCGCCAATACGGCAAGATCCGGCGATATCTTTTTTATAGCTGAAACAATCTCTGCACGATCCATACCAGTTCCTTGCCTGCGAAAGGCAATGCCACGCCTAAAACGCAGATCGGTATCATTAAAAATAAGAACGCGAGCTTCCCGCTCAGCGGCTCCCCTGCCGGAGCCATATCCTTAGGCGGGCGGCCAAAAAGCATCCTGGAAAAATGATAAATAAAGGCGCTGAAAATGACCGCCAGGAATAATAAGAGCAGGGCAAATATCAGGTATGACCCCTTCATAAAAGCGGCGATGATTATCAGGAATTCACTGATAAAAATGGAGAACGGCGGAAATCCGGTGATGGCAAATACGCCCAAAAGGACCATCATCCCCGTAAACGGCAAAACCCTGATAACGCCGCGGATACCGTTCATGTTATGTTTATGGTAGGCGCTGACAATATTGCCCGCCCCGAAGAACAAAAGCGGCTTGGCCATAGCGTGATTAAAAACATGCATCAGCGCGGCGATACAGCCTAAAGGCGTGCCCAGCCCAAAACCGATAGAGATTATCCCGATATGCTCGATGCTGCTGTAAGCCAGGAGCCTCTTCAAGTCCTTCTGGACCAGTATGAAACCGCAGGATATGGCCAGAGAGACCGCGCCGAATAAGACCATAAGATTGCCGAAATAGGAAAAACCCACGCCGTTAATGACGATAATACCGAACCTCAAAATAGCGTAGATGGATACTTTTAATAAGACCCCGGAGAGCAGCGCGCTGATCGGCGCCACTGCCTGGCTATGCGCGTCGGGAAGCCAGGTGTGCATGGGCGCAAGGCCGGCCTTAGTCCCGTATCCGACCAGGATAAAGATAAAAGCGATCTTAAGTATGTTCTTATCCAGCTTTGAGGCGCAGGCGGCGATATCCGCCCAGTTAAGGCTCCTGGTCCCGATGACATGCGAGAAAGCGTAAGAAAACAGTATCGTCCCCAGCAGGGCGAATATTATCCCCACTGAACAAATGATGATATATTTCCACGCCGCTTCCACCGATCGCTTGGTATTATAAAAACCGACCAGGAATGCCGAGACCAAAGTCGTCAGTTCAATGGCGACCCAGAGCATCCCCAGGTTATTCACGGCCGGGACAAAGAACATCGAGAGGCAGAATAAATTAAACAGGAAATAATAGACTCTTGCCTTCTTCTCCGAAATGAACCCCCTTGCCACGTCTTTATTGATGTAGCCGATGGAATAAAGCGCGCTGGCAAAAGCCACTGCCGAGATGACAAAAATGAAAAACGCGCTCAAGGCATCCAGATAGATAAAATCAAAATAGGCGATTGCTCCGGAAGAGATCACGGTCTTCACCAAAAGGACAACGCTGACCGATAAGACCGCCAGGTAACCCAAGGCATTGACAACGCCATAGGCCTTCCTATTCCTTATCAGAAAGGCGCCTATTGCCAACAAAGCGGGTATCCCCAAGATCAGGAGTATCTGCATTATCTATCCTTTTAAACGCGAAAGCTTATTCACATCTATATGGGTAAAAAGCTTGTTGATACGGTAAACAAAGAAACCCATAATGACCACGCTGACGAAAACATCAAAAAAGATGGCGATCTCGACAAAAAAAGGCATGCCCCCGGACACCGTTGAGGCGACCAGGAATAAACCGTTCTCCATCACCAACAGCCCGATTATCTGAGCCAACGCGGTCATGCGCAGCATCATCAGGAATACCCCCGAGAGCACCATAAAAAATGCTACTGTTAAAATGATAGCCCGCGCCCCGTCGTCCGAATAAACCAGGTGCTGGGCAAAGATCCAGGACAAATAGGTAAAACCTAACGCCCATAACAGGGATAATTGCGAATTAATGAATAACCCGATATCTTCCTTGACTTTCAGCCTTTTGATGCCGTAATACAAAAACTGCGGGATAGCGACTATTTTTATAATGAACAGTAACCCGGCGATAATATAAAGGTCTGCCCTGCC
>JAQTUY010000103.1 GCA_028707105.1 Candidatus Omnitrophota bacterium
CTCATCTGGTGGGGGACGGTAGCTTACGCGCTGTGTTTAGTTTATAAGGAATTCAGGGCATCCAGGGGCGTAAGGCACAATCAGATCAAGTATTGGCTTCTGGCTTTTATAGTCGGATTTTTTGGAGGGATATTTTGTTATTTGCCGATCTTTAATATTAATTTTGTTTATCCGTATAGTATATACTTAGTGGCAATATGGACGGTAATATTGTTTTTCGCGTTCGTCAAATACCACCTTTGGGAGATCGATACCGTCGCACACCGCACCTTGCTCTGGATACTTACTTCCGGCTTGATCTTTATACCGGTGGCAACAGTATTATATTTTATGCGTCCGTGGCTGGTTACTTTAGGCTGGCTCCAGCTTACCCTTGTAACCGTATTATCGTTCTACGCGTACTTATATTATTATCACAAATTGCAGCCTCACATCGACCACCTTTTTCGCCGGCGTAAATATGATTATCAGACCATTTTGGGCAAAGTGGCCGAGAAGATCGTTACCAGCATTGATATCGAGGATCTGACCCGGCAGCTTTTGAATGAAGTATGCGAGGCAATGTATCTTGGCAATAGCGTGCTTTATGTCTTATCAAAAAAAGAGGATAAATATTCTCTTGCGGGCAGGCGGGGATATGGAGAAGCGGACGGTATAAGGCAGCGCACATTTCTGGAGGTTTACAACGAAGAAAAAAGGGATAATCTGCCGGTAGAGCAAAGAGAGCTGGGTTGTGATAATCCGCTTTGCCGGTGGTTGATCCAGCATCGGGATATCCTGGAGTTCCAACAAGTCGAGATCGATCCGCAATACGCGCAGATCAAAGAAGAAACTTTAGTATGGTTCCGTAAACAAGAGCTGGAGTTGGTCATACCGTTAGTGTTTGAAAGTAAGGTCATCGCGATTTTGGGGCTGGGCAGAAAAGAAAATCTGCAATCCTACAATTTGAAAGATCTTGAACTTTTAAAGAAACTCGGGCAGGAGGCGGGGGTAACTATTTTTAATGCCTTGCATTATGAAGATTCCCTGGAGAAGGGGAGGCTGGAAGAGGAGATGAAGATGGGCAGGCAGATACAGATAACCCTTCTTCCCCGCCAGATTCCTCAGATAAACGGCCTGGAAGTCAGGGGTTTAATGCAGCCTGCCAAGGAGATCGGGGGAGATTATTACGATTTTATCAGTCTTCCTGATAAGGATCGCCTGGCTATAGTCATAGGCGATGTTTCCGGCAAGGGAGTGGCGGCCGGACTTTTGATGGCTATGGCAAAAACCGCTATCCATACTCTTTCGCAGGAAGGAAATTCTCCCAAAGAAATATTATTACGCACCAACCAGATCCTGCATCAGCATATCGGCGGCCAGAAATTCATGACCCTTTTGTATATGCTCTGGGATCCCCGGTCCGGGAGTTTTACCTATTCTTCTGCCGGGCATGAGCATCTGCTTATATACAGGGCTAACCAGGATCCCGCAGCCGGCGGCGTGGTAGAGGCTATTGTAAGCGGCGGCTTCATGTTAGGTATGATGGACGATATTGGGATTTACCTGGAGGAGAAAGAGATAAAGCTTGAACCCAAAGACAAGATCCTTCTTTATACCGATGGGGTAACCGAGGCAGAGGATCAGAACAGGGAAAGGTTCAGTCTGAGGCGGCTCAAGGAAGCCTTTATAAAGCACAGCCAGAAGCCCGCCCAGGAGTTGATGCAGGCGGTTAAGGATGATGTTTACTCATTCATCGGCACCCATCCCCAGTATGATGATATTACCCTTGTCGTGATGGAAGCGACAGAGAAAATTCTTGACTAAGATGGGTGCTTATGTTATATTGAAAACCTATTCTATCCTGTTGTTTTTCCTTGAATTATAACTTGTCATTAAAACCAAAATAGGGAGGTAGGAGCAATGAAGAGAGTATTTCTCGGGGGACTTATTTTCTTAATATCTTTTAGCCTTGTAGGCTGCACGATCATCTTCCAGAAGGGAAGGCGTTCGGACGCGGAAAAGATCCAGCAGCTTTCCAGCGAACTTGATGAATTAGCCCAGGCAAAGAAACTTCTTGAAAGCAGGTTAGAGCAGGAGATCGCCGATAAAGAGGTCAGTTTAAAAATGGCGGAGCGCGGGTTAGTCATTACCTTTGTCGCGGATATCCTGTTTGATTCCGGTAAGGATAAAGTAAGGTCGGAAGCGTATCCCGTATTGGATAAGGTCGCGCGCGTTCTAAGCGAGAACATCCCCGACTATAACATCGGTATCGAGGGGCATACTGATAACGTGCCGATCAAGCATTCGGGATGGAAATCCAACTGGGAATTATCCAGCGCCAGGGCATTAAGCGTGCTGCATTATTTAGTCGATCAGAAGGGGTTAGCTCCGGTCAGGGTCCAGGCAGTCGGTTACGGCGAGTATCGTCCGGTTGATACCAATGATACCGCGGCCGGCCGTAAAGCCAACCGCAGGGTCGAGATCGTAGTATTGCCTAAGGTCACAAAAGTAAAGCAGGGTGAAGTTTCTACTGCCGGAAGCCAGCTTGAAGAGCCGGTGGAGAATTTAAAATAATAATCATCATCAGCAGATTTAAGGGAGAATATTCGCAATGGAGGAGGGTCTCAAAAACAGGATAATACTGATCCTGGGGATACTGACCGCGATATTTTTCATTTCCACCTTGAATTCATGTATGGACGCGCGCAGGTGGAAAAAAGACAGGGACAGCGAGAAGTCTACCAGGTTTGACCTGGAGGCGAGGGCGCAGAAGTTCGAGTCGGAGAAAGCCGCCTTTGAAGACAGGATCAGGAAGCTGGATAAGTCCGCGGACAGCATAAAAGCGGAGCTTGAGAAAACCAGGGAAACTCTTTTACAGTACCAGGCGGCAAATAAGAACCTTACGGAGGAGTTGGAGAAAGTAACGAAACTAAAAGAAGCGTTGGAAGAGAACTTGAAGGAGGCTTTAGTCGGTAAGCCTTCAAAAAGATCTAAATAAAGGGGTGAAATAAAGAAAGGGATGAGCTGTAGTTTAAAAGTACGCTGTCCCTTTTTTTATCTAGGAGGTGCGGGATGAAGAAACGCTTAAAGACTCTAAAAGAAGGTATCAAGAAAATAATAAGCCGTTCGACCACTAAGATCCTGACTAAAGGCAGGAGCGCCAGGAAAGCCGTAAAGTCGGGGTTTGTCAGGAAGGCGGTTTCCAAGGCTCCGGTAGGCGTAGTTTCGACTCCCGAGGCTACCGTAAAAGAATCCAAATTCTATACGGGCGTCCAGCAGCAGGCTAAGCGGTCCTATGAGATGCCCCGCGACCTGCCCGGCGGCTACGGGGATTGCCGGATAGTATTGCAGGTACGCGACCCCTGGTGGAACCATACTTATTGGGAGGTAAATGAGTCAACTATCAACAGGTTGAAAAGCGAACTTGGCGATAGCCTGTATTATAATGCCAAGAGGGTCTTGCGTGTTTATGACGTCAGCCATGTGGTCTTCGACGGCACAAACGCTCACCGTTATTTTGATATTGAGGTCAGCGAGCATGCCACTAATTGGTATATTGAGACCGCGGGGCCCGGAAGGTCCTGGTGCGTGGACATAGGTTTAAAGCTGCCTGACGGCAGGTTCATCCTGATCGCGCGTTCCAATACGGTATATTCGCCGCTTGACGGGCCATCCTGGATTACTGACGAAGAGTGGATGGTGCCGGAAGAGATGTTTGCCCGTCTTTATGGCATGGGTTTTGGGCTCGGCAAGAGTTCTCCTGTCGGTAAAGCCTGGCAGGAAAGGATAAAGAAGGCGCTTTTCTCCGGGATCCTGGCATCGCCCGGGATGTCGTCTATGAGCAGCCCGGTTAGGGCGCCCGGAGGAATGGCCGGCGCGCGTAAATTCTGGCTTGTGGTCAATACCGAGTTGATAGTTTACGGAGCGACTGAGCCGGATGCCAAGGTTACCGTACAAGGTAAAGACATAAAGTTAAAGCCCGATGGGACATTTAGTCTGCGTTTCTTCCTACCCGATGGTAAACAGGTGATCCCTGTGCATGCTACGTCCGCGGACGGTATCGACGAAAGAGAAATTACTCCCATAGTTACCAAGGAAACCAAATAGTTTTTTCCAAGTAACCGTAAATTAACAAAAGGGGTTATTCCATGAACAAAGGTTATTTGTGCCTGGTGTTGCACACCCATCTTCCTTATGTGCGCCATCCTGAATTTGAGGATTTCCTGGAGGAGGATTGGCTTTACGAGGCGATCACCGAGACCTATATCCCGCTGATCAATATGATGGAGAGGCTCGTAGCCGACGGGGTGGATTTCCGTCTTACATTTTCCCTTACCCCCACGCTGATAACCATGCTTGAGGATCCCCTCCTGCAGGAACGTTATTTAAAGCATATTAATAAGCTTATTGAGCTGGCCCACCGCGAGATAGAAAGGACCAGTTGGCAGCATGATTTTCAGTCGTTGGCCGTCATGTATTTAAACAGTTTTTGCAAGGCCCGCGATACTTTTGAGAAATACAACCGTAATCTCGTGACGGCATTCAAGAATATGCAGGATATGGGCAAGATCGAGATCATCACCTGCGGCGCTACTCACGGCTTTTTCCCGCTTATGGATGTTTGTAAGGAGTCGGTAAGGGCTCAGCTTAAAGTAGCGGTAAGCCATTATGAGGCTGCCCTGGGAAGAAAACCGCAGGGGATCTGGCTTCCGGAGTGCGGGTATCATCCGGGGCACGATGAACTGTTAAAAGAGAGCGGCATACGCTTTTTCTTTACCGATTCGCATGGCGTCCTGCATGGTTCTCCCCGTCCTAAGTATGGTGTTTTTGCCCCGGTGTATTGCCGCGGTACAGGCGTTGCCTGTTTTGCCAGGGACCTGGAGTCCTCAAAGCAGGTCTGGTCTTCAATAGAGGGCTACCCCGGAGATTATTGTTACCGCGAGTTCTACCGCGATATAGGATTCGACCTGGATTTCGATTACATTAAGCCCTATATCCATCCTGACGGCATCAGGATAAACACCGGCATTAAATATTACCGTATTACCGGAAGCGAAGATAAGAAGCCTTATGATATGAACCTGGCCCGGGAAACGGCGGCTTCCCACGCGGGCAATTTTATGTTTAACCGCGAGAAACAGGTCGAGTACCTGGCTGATTTCATGGGCAAGAAGCCTATTATTGTCTCGCCTTATGATGCCGAGTTGTTCGGGCACTGGTGGTATGAAGGCCCGATGTGGCTGGAGTTCCTGATCCGCAAGATACATTTTGACCAGAAAAGCATAAAGATGATAACTCCGTCCGAATACCTGTATGAGAATCCGCGTAACCAGGTTATCACCCCGTCTTTATCCAGCTGGGGCTATAAAGGCTACGCCGAGATGTGGCTGCAGGGTACTAATGATTGGCTCTACCGGCATCTGCACAAAGGCTCGGAAAGGATGACGGAACTGGCAAAGTCCTATTCGCACAATCACATAGACGATCTTACGCGCAGGGCCTTAAACCAGGCGCTGCGTGAATTACTTCTGGCCCAGAGCTCTGATTGGGCTTTTATCCTGGGCTCCGGCACGCATACGGATTACGCGGTGCGCCGGACCAAGGAGCATCTCTTACGTTTTACCAGGCTTTATGACGAGATAAAGGCTAACAGCGTCGATGAGTCCTGGCTTTCGGAGATCGAATACAAGGATAAGATCTTTCCGAATATAGATTACCGGGTCCATCAGTAGCAGTCTAAAGCGTAAAGCGCCTTCCTCAAGCGGGGAGGCGGGCAAAATTAAAACTTTGACGTTTAAAGTTTTAAGATCTGACTTTACGCTTTCG
>JAQTUY010000104.1 GCA_028707105.1 Candidatus Omnitrophota bacterium
CTATAACTCGCTCGGCCAGACAACTTCCTATACCGTTAAAAGCAGCGACGCGCAGGGTACTTTCTCTTCCTGGTATGATTATTCCAACAGGACCTACAATTCCAGCGGCTCGGTCACGAGCTACGATTGGGTAAAAAAAGACCAAAGCGGCAATGTCATATCCAGCGGCCACTGGCAAGCTTAATGACTTTCGCGCCTGCCATATTATGGATCCGTGATCTAAAAATACGCGGGGTATCAAGATGACAAACAGAAGCGTTAGAGGTTGGACTTATGTGGAAATAATAATGGTATTGGTGATCCTGGGGATAATTATGGTTATCGCCGTACCCAAATTCATAAATTTCAGGGCCGATGCTGAAAAAGCGGCGGAAGAAGCGACAATAGGAGCCGTACAGGCGGGGATAACTATATATAACGCGGCCGAACAGGCGAGACAATAAGAGTATATTATTCTGTAGGCGGCTGCGCGGGTTCCTGAAGATTCACGATTTTTTGCGTTTGTTTTTCGATCCTTTCCAGCTCTTGCATCTTACGCATGTCATCTTCAAGTTTTTGTGTTTCTTTAATGGTCGATTCCGCCTGCGCGCGGCTTTTCATTTTTTTTAAGGCCGCGTTTTTTTCATTGCTGCACCCGGCAATAAGAAGCGCCACACCCAGACAACCGATCACCAATAATTTTTTTCCCATGCTTTTATTAAAACAGAATGGGCCGTATTTGTCAATGATTAAATATGAACGATAAAGCCATTTCCCCCGCGAAGCGTTATTCCACTATCAAGTATGTTTTCGGGATATCGGATACATTCACCCTGGTAATACTCTTGTTGGTATTTCACTTTTCCGGGTTTTCTTCTCTTCTGGCCGGGGCGCTCGGCAGGCTGGCCGGGAATTATTACCTGGCGCTGGCCGGCTATCTTTGCGTCGTCTACGCTGTTTATTACATCATTGATCTCCCCTCTAATTTTTACCGCTCTTTTATGCTGGAGCATCAGTTCCATCTTTCCGATCAAAAGGCCGGAGATTGGCTGCGCGACGTGTGCAAAAGCTTTGTCATCTCCCTGGTAATATTTATTATCCTGACGGAGGCGTTTTACCTGGCGATGAATATATTTCCCGGTGATTGGTGGGTTGTTTCCTCGCTGTTCTGGGTTTTTTTCAGCGTAGTCTTAGCCAGGCTTACCCCGGTCCTCCTGATACCGCTATTTTTTAAGTACAAGCCTCTGAGCGATACGGCCTTGAAAAGCCGCATCTTAGGCCTCGCCGAAAAGATGAAGGTCAAGCTTCTGGATGTCTTTGAGATAGATTTCAGTAAAAAGACGCTGAAAGCTAACGCGGCATTTGTCGGGGTGGGCAAGACCAAGCGCGTGATTTTGGCGGATACATTAAAGGATAAATACAGCTATGACGAAATAGAGGTGATCCTGGCGCATGAATTTTCGCATTACCGCCTGAAGCATCTTTTGCTGTTGATGTCGATCAACGCGGTGGTGATAGTCGTTTCTTTCTACCTGATCTTTGTCAGCGGCCCTTATGCCGTTAAGGCGTTTTCTTTGGGCGCGCTTTCCGATATCGCGTCATTTCCCCTGATCGCTCTGTATATGGCCGTTATGGGTATTATTTGCGCGCCTTTAACCAATTATTTATCGCGTTGTTTTGAGCGTGACGCCGACAGGATGGCTTTGGAAGTCACGGGATTAAAGGAAGCGTTTATTTCGACTATGCGCAAGCTGGCCGAGCAGAATCTCGCCGACAGCGACCCCGCCCCGATAATAAAGATATTCTTTTTTGATCACCCGCCGATAAGCGAGCGCATTGAAATGGCTAAGCGTTTTCCTCAAATCCCAAAATGATCCGGGCGGCCCTTTCGCTCGCGCCTTTTTCCCCGAGCAGAGGCTTTACCTTTAGAAGCGAGGCCTTCATTTTTTTCAGTTCCCCGGGATCAGTGAGGATGCGCAGGACTTCCGAAGCGATCTTTTCCGCTTTGGCGTCGAATTGCAGGAATTCGGGGATGATCTTTTTCTTGAAAAGTATATTGACTATCCCCACATAGGGCAGCTTGACCAGCATTCTGACTACCGCCCAGGTAACGAAAGCCACTTTGTATATCAGGACCATCGGGGTACCCAGTATCGCGCTTTCCAGCGTCGCGGTTCCCGATGCGACGATGGCGAAGTCCGCGGCCGCCACCCCTTCGTAAGTCACTCCGGTGAGGATATGCGCGGGTAAATGACGACCGCGCGTTATTTTCTTGAATACCCCTTCTTTTACCGCCGCGCAGCGCAGTATCAGGAATTGAACGTCACCCAGCCTTTCTTTTAATATTTTGGCGGTATCCAGCATTACAGGAAGGAGGTTCTTTACTTCGCTGGCGCGCGAGCCGGGCAGCAGGGCAATGGTGTATCGGGAGGCGGGGATATTGAATTTATCGGATAATTCCTTTTTGTTTAAAGCGGGAACAACAATATCCAGAAGGGGATTACCGGCGAAAGAAACGGGAATACCTTCTTTTCTGTAGATCTCCCTTTCAAACGGGAAGATGACGATCATCCTGGAAACAACTTCTTTGATGGTCCTTAGCCTTTTTTTCTTCCAGGCCCAGACCTGCGGGCTGATATAGTAGATGACCGGGATATTCCTTTTTTTCAGCTCCTTTGCCAGCCTCAGGTTGAAATCCGGATAATCTACCAGGATCGCCAGGTCGCAATGCGCCTGGTCTATTTCTTTGAGCAGGCCGTCGAATATCTTTTTGAATTTTGGCAGGGACCTGGCCACTTCAAGGTAACCCATAACCGCCATCTCGACGATATCGCGGTAAAGTTTCACCCCTTCGGAGCGCATTTTCTCGCCCCCCAGGCCGAAGAACCTTGTTTTGGGCTCTTTTTCTTTGATCGCCCTGACCAGATGAGAGGCGTAAAGCTCGCCTGACGCCTCGCCGGCGACAATAAGGATATTTTTCTCTGCCATACTACGATAATAACAAAGCCCCTTTCCCATTGCAACTAAATTCTTCTTTGGTATAATATCAGCTTAAAGAATGATGATATTACCCCTGTGGTGATGGAGGCGACATAGAAGGAGGTATCCCGCTTTTTAACAAGAGAAGAGATTAAAGCGGGATTAATTCGCGCATATAACTTACGTCGGATTTTAAGCCTCCGTAAGTTATGCGCTCATTAATATGAAACGGATATTATACTTATTCATAGTAGTCTTTATTTTAGCGGTTATTATTTTATCGGCAGTTTTTCGGGTTAAGCCTCATCCTCAGCCTCCGGCGCAAGCCGATCTTGTCGTAAAACGCACCAGTGAAAGGATTTCTTATACTATAAGCCCTCTGAAGGGAACAGCGCAGTACAGGGAGGCGGGCCTGGTTCAGCTGGACGGAAAACCCGCCCAGCTGGTGATCTTTGAGACTCATGTCGGGGGTTTTAACGATGTCGAAAAGATCTATAGCGACCCGGTAAGCTTTTTGGTGCTCAAGGTGGACCGGGATGTCTCCGGTTGGTTCGGCAAGGAACATATTATTGAGGAATACGACCAGAGCAATTTTACAGTCAGGATAAGCAAGTTCAAAGGTAAAAAAAAGACCGAAGAAACCCTGCTCAAGGCCGACGGGCCGATCTATAACGCCATAATCCTTCCTTTTCATCAACGTAAGGCCGTTCCTTTTAGTAAAGGATGGACGCGGACTTTCAGGATCCCCAGGAAGATCGAGGTCAAGCTTTCGGCGATCGAGAAAATAGAGGTAGGCGGGCGCTCCTATGAGGCATACCGCTTTAGCGGGACGCCCGGCCAGTTCGATTTTTGGATAAACAAGAATGATCCCCACGTTCCTCTAAAAATAAAAGGGGGAGGGGTTTTTAAATATTCCCTGCTGATTAATGGATATAGCAGGGAAAATAGCCTGTAAGCCGTCTTTTGCCGCGTTTTTTGAGCCTCTTTTCGCCTCGACAAATATCTTATAATATGCTATCATTGTAAAACTATGAAAGAATATTTTCGTCTTTTAAGGTTTATCAGGCCGCACCTGGGCTTGTTCATCGTGGCCGCTATCGCCATGGGTTTTTCCGCCCTTTTTGACGGGGTCTCCCTGTCGATGATGGTTCCGCTTGCCGATAAAGTCCTGACTAATAAACAAATAATCATCCCGGCTAAGCTGCCGGATTTTGTGGCGAATTTTATTAACCTGGTTAACGCCACGCCGCCGGGTAAGCTCCTTAATATCATGGCCTGGGCGGTGCTGGTCCTGTTTTTGCTCAAGGGTTTTTTTGCCTTCCTGCAGAGTTATCTTATGTCGGATATCGGCCAGCGGGTCAGCCGCGACGTGCGCTCAATGCTCTATAAGAAGATGCAGGGGCTCTCCCTTGATTATTTCACCCAGAAGCGCAGCGGCGAATTGGTATCCCGGATCACCAATGATGTGCGGCTTATCGAGAATTCCCTTTCTTACGGCCTTACTGACCTGATCTACCAGGGTTTCCAGGTTATCCTGTTCACCTTCCTTATCTTTTTCATCTATCCCAAGCTTGCCTTTGTGGCTTTTATCATGCTGCCTCTTATCAGCATGCCTATCGTGGGCCTGAGCAAGATATTGAGAAAACTTTCCAAGAAGTCGCAGGAAAAGATCGCGGATGTAACATCCATATTATCCGAGACTATCTTCGGGAACCGTATTGTCAAAGCCTTTTCGATGGAGGATTACGAAGTCGAGCGGTTTAATAAGAGTAATGATGAATATTATAAGGTATTGATGAAATCCATCAAGCGCACCCTTATTTCCGGGCCGGCCACGGAATTCATAGGCGCCATAGCCGGGGTATTTGTTTTTGTGTATACGGGGCGTGAAGTCATCAACGGCACGCTTTCATTCGGGGTATTCGGGCTTTTTATCGGCTCGATGCTCTCGCTGATCAGGCCTTTTAAGAAATTAAGCCAGGTTAACGCCCTGAATCAGCAGGCGCTGGCAGCCAGCGCGCGCATTTACGAGGTTTTAGACAGGCAGCCCAGCGTGGTCGAGAAGCCCGGCGCCGCGCAGCTTAGCCAGATAAAGAACGAGGTCGCCTTTGAAAATGTGCGCTTTAGCTACACTGACCAGATCGTCCTGGATGGTATAAGTTTTAAGGTCAAGACCGGCGAGGTCACGGCTATAGTCGGGCCTTCCGGAACGGGGAAATCCACCCTGATCGATCTGATCCCGCGTTTTTATGACCCCCAAGAAGGAAAGATTCTTATCGATGGCAAGGATATCCGGGGTTTTACCTTTAATTCGCTTCGCGGCCAGATCGGCATCGTAACCCAGGAAACTATCCTTTTTAATGATACCGTTAAAGCTAATATTGCCTATGGCAGGCCTCAGACGTCGTTGGAAGATATTAGGAAAGCGGCAAAACTCTCTTACGCGGATGACTTTATATCAAAAATGCCTGAAGGTTATGATACTGTGATAGGGGACAGGGGCCTGAAATTATCCGGCGGAGAAAAGCAGCGCATCGCTATTGCCAGGGCCTTGCTTAAGAACCCGCCGATCTTGATCCTGGACGAAGCAACCTCGCAGCTGGATACTGAATCCGAGCGTATCGTTCAACAGGCAATAGACCGCCTTATCCAGGGCCGCACCGTATTTATTGTAGCGCACCGGCTTTCTACGGTGCGCATGGCGCACCAGATTTTAGTATTAGACAAGGGAAAGATCGTGGAAAAAGGTACTCACGAAGAGCTTCTGAAGAAAAACGGCTTATATAGCCGGCTTTATCAGATACAGGAGAGCACCAGGGCAGGGATTTTACCCCCCGCTT
>JAQTUY010000105.1 GCA_028707105.1 Candidatus Omnitrophota bacterium
AAACCAGATCAACGAACTGCTGGGCAGCGCCCGGTCCGTTATTAAGACATCCGCCATACGTCCCAGATACAAAGATTTCCTTATCAACTATTCAGAGAAAGTCCTGCGGTCATAAAAAGGAAAGTTTAATGAAGATCACCCTGGCCAAATCTGCTGGTTTCTGCTTTGGAGTGAAAAGAGCGATCGATATCGCCTTTAAAGCGGCGTCTTCGGGCGAAAAAGTATACATGCTCGGGGATATTGTTCATAACGAAGACGTTGTAAGACAAATACGTAAAAGCGGCATCAGGAAAATAAGCGGCCTGACCCGTGGTAGAAGTAAAGCCCTGCTTATCCGGGCTCACGGCGCGGACCTGGCGACATTAAATCTGGCGGCGCGTTTAGGCTATAAAATAATCGACGCTACCTGCCCCATGGTCAAAGAGATCCAGAATATAGCGCACTCAATGGAAGAAAAAGGCTGTCAGGTGATCATAATCGGGGATAAAAAACATGATGAGGTGCGGGGGATCGTGGGACACCTAAAAGGGCAGGCGGTGATCATTGACAGCGCGCAGGATCTGCCGTTAAACAAGCTCAAGGCAATAAAAAAAGCGGCGGTCGTAGTGCAATCCACCCAAAACATGGATCTGGCGTTAAAGATCGTGGAAAGCCTGAAAAAGATAATCCCCGAATTATTATTCTTCAATACCATCTGTAAACCCACCCGTATCCGGCAGGAAGAAATAAAAAAGATGCCGCTTGAGAATGACGTGATCATTATTATCGGCTCAAAAAAAAGCGCCAATACTAAAAGATTGCACGAAATAGCGGCTTCCCTGAACAGAAAAAGTTACTGGATCACTTCGAAAAACGACATAAGGCGGGATTGGTTCACCGGAGCGCGTAAGGTCGGTATAACCGCGGGCGCCTCAACCCCGGATTCAACTACCCGCGACATTATAGAATATATAAAACAACTCTAGAGAGCTTCCTTCTCGCAGGATTCTATCGCTTTATTGATCTGGCCCTTTAGGACATCCGGCAGGCCCATTATCGAGACATCAAGAAAACCGCGCACTATCGCCGCCTGAGCCTCCTGCGCGGAAAGCCCGCGGGCCATCAGGTATTCTATCTCTTCCTTGGCGATCTTGCCTACTGCCGCCTCGTGAGACATATCCACACCTTCGCAACAACCTTCCAGCTCGGGAATAGCGTAAATATTCCCTTGATCACCCAGGATAAGTCCGCGGCACTCAAGATGCGCTTTGATCGGCGCGGTTTCGCCGCGCAGGTTTCCCCGGGCGATGATCGTGCCGTTATGCGCTATGGCCCGGGCGATAATCTCAGCGCGGCTATTCTCTGCCAGGAGATTGACCCGCGAGCCGATGTCCAGGCGCGATCCCGGATGGGCGTAAAGAATAGAGTTGTAACGCGCCAGGGAATTTTTCCCCGCTAAAACCGCCTTCGGATACATCTGGATATCCTTCACGCGCTTTAAACAAATATAATTGGAAAGAAAAATACCGTTCTCTTCTACTATCGTACCGGTGCGCGGCCGGACAACTATATCTTCATGCCAGTTGTGCACCATCGTAAAGGTGACCTTGGCGTTCTTTTTAACGAAAAACTCCGAGATACCGATATGCACCCCCCTGGAGCCAAAAGACTCGGTAGCGCACCCGGTGATTATCTGCAGGTCCGATCCCTCTTCCGCGATAATGATATTATGCACGCTTTGGATCAGGTTCCCGGATTTTAAGAACAGGCAAGCCTGAATAGGAAAGCTGGCCTTAACACCCGGCAGGGCGCGGATGAAATAACCGTGGTAAGGATTGAGCTGGGCGTGGGCGGTATATTTGTCGCTGTCAACCGCCACCGCCTTCCAATAATACTCCCATAGCCAATCATACTTCTTCAAGGCTTCGCTGGCGCTCATCACCTCCAAGCCCTCTTTCTTACTCCGGGCATGGATGACGCTATGGTCCATCTGCAGGAAAGTCCCCCAGCGTTCTTTTTCTTTAACGTCGATTCCGGCGGAAAGCACTGTTTCAACCTGTGAAGAAGTCAGGTCGGCCAGCGACTTGGGATACTCGGCCTCCTCCGGAGTCTTACGATAGCTTTCCAGGTCGATATCATCGCCAAAAGAGGCTTTTTTGTCATACGCCGACTGTGCCTTCCGGTCCAGATCTTCTTTTATCTTTTGCATTTGAGACATTTGTCATACCCGTATTTGCGAATAACCTGGATGATCTTTTTAGGGTCTTTCAAACAATGCAGCTGCATATTGGAAAGCACGCATCCCATATCCGCCTTAACATAATCAAGAATATACCCAGTATGCGTTATGATTAAAGCCGCGCAGTCCTTGGCCTTTAAGAAATCTTCCACGATCCTGCCCATCGAAGAGACATTCTCCAGGTCCACCCCTGATTCCGGCTCATCTAAAAGCACGATCTGAGGCTCCTGCGCGATAAGCTGCAGGAGTTCCGACCGCTTCATCTCTCCGCCGGAAAATCCTAAATTCAGGTCGCGGTCCAGGAAATCCGTCATCGCCAGTTCTTCGGCGGCTTTATCCAGATCAAAATCCCTGCTGCGACTGGTCATATTTATCAACTGGCGAAGCTTCACTCCCCGCACGGTCGGGGGACGCTGGAATAGCGCCCCTATCCCAAGCTTAGCCCTTTTATCTATAGGAAGACCGAGTATGCTTTCTCCGTTAAAAAGAATATCTCCCCCGGTGATCTGATAAGAAGGAAAACCCATAATGGCCATTATCAGCGAGGTCTTGCCTGAGCCATTTTGGCCCAAAAGGACCATGACCTGGCCGCGGTCGATGCGCAAATTGAAATTACGTATTACTTCTTTCCCCGCGATACTGATACGCAGGTCTTTAATCTCAAGCAAAGCCTCTTTCATTGCTCCTCCAGGATCCGCACCTCTACGCTGCAAAGCTTCTCAAACTCCAGCGCGTCCTTTTTTGAACCCAGGCCGCCGCCCCAATGCATCGGAATAGCGATCTTAGGCTTGATCAGGTTAGCCGCCTCACTGGCTGACCTTGCGTTCATCGTAAATGTTCCGCCTATGGGCAACATTGCTATATCGGCCTTAATCCTCCCCATTTCCGGTATATTATCCGTATCTCCGGCATGATAAAACCTGGTCCCATCTGCCTCAAACAGATAGCCCAGGTTGTCTTCGGATCTCGGGTGAAAAGGTTTATTGATATTATAGGCGTAAGTCACTTCGATATTTACGCCTTTGACTTGCAGCTTATCTCCGGGCCGAACGACCTTGACCGGGAATGATAATTTTTTGGCCACAGAACTTGATGAAACGATCAAAGTATCAACATTATAAAGACGCTTTATATCGCCAGGCGAACAATGGTCGCCGTGGGCATGCGTGATCAGTATCAGGTCTGCCGAAGGCAAGCCCTCCCTGATCTTTTCCGGGTCTATATAAATATTGCCGCTTGAACTTTCTATAAGAAATGCTGATTGTCCGAACCAATGAATCTTATCTAACATATCTAACGGCTTGCCTGCGGCAGCCAGGACATCTTACGGTTACGGCCCATCCATTCCTTGACGATCTTATGACCCATAAAACCGAACGCCGCGTTCCTGAAATGCAGCTTCAAAAGCAGCGAAAAGGAGCGCGAAAGAGAGTAGAATTTAGCGTAAGCGCTGAAGACATTCAGCTGGAGCTGTTTTGCCGATAATAGCTTAGGCTTAAAAACCACGTGCTGGCCGTCATACAGGTTCCAGTCGCGGCTGAATATCCGCTGTTGCGTATTCAAGTCATCGTGGACCTTGGTCCCGGGAAAAGGAGTCAGGATCATCATCTGGATAGTATCGATCTTCTGTTTGATCGCGAACTTCAGGGTATCCCAGACAGTAGCCTCGTTATCATCATCGCTACCCAAGACAAACATCCCGTGGATCTTGATCTTGTTATGGCGGAAAGAGCGTATCGCGTTTATAATATCCTCAAGACTCTGCTTCTTATGATAAGACTGCAGGGTTTTATTGTTCACAGATTCAAAACCCACGCAAGCCACGGCGCAGCCGGCGCGAGCCATCATCTTTAAAAGACCGTCGTCTTTTGCCACGTCGCAACGCACCTGACAGGTCCAATTCCGGATATTATTCTTTAGTAAAAGCTCCAGCAGGCTGCGCGTGCGTTTAGGATGGGCGGTAAAATTATCATCGCAGAAAAAGAGAGGCTTGCTTTTGCGGGATAATACTTCGGCGATGACATTATCGGCGCTGCGGAAACGGTATTCCCGGCCGAACATTTTGGTCACTGAACAAAAAGTGCAGTCAAAAGGACAGCCCCTGGATGTGGAAACCGGGATAGGCACAATAGAAGCATGCGGGTTATACCTTTGGACTAAAGATAGGTCCGGATACGGCAGACTATCCAGGTCCTGGACCCGATGCCCCTTAACGATGCTGTCTTTTATCCTGCCCTCAATGATATCACAAATAACCTCTTCAGCCTCTCCTACTACTACCTGCCGGGCGAATTGCAAGGCCTCATCCGGCAATAAACTGGCATGCACACCGCCGATGATCACCTTATCCCTGGGAAATTTAGAAGCGATCTCATAGCCGCGCCTGGCAGTGGAGGTCAAGATCGATATCCCCACCACATCGGCATCTATCTTTGAATAATCCGGGCGGTAGATATCCTCGTTATAGATCTTGACTTCATGCCCGTGTTTTTTAAGGATCGTCCCCAGGTATATCGGCCCTAAAAGCGGCATTTGGAATTTACTGTACACATTTATTTCGGAACACGGTTCAATAAGCGCGACTTTCATCATCCCTCGTAAAAAACAATACCCGGCCCCCTAAGTGAGAGCCGGGTATTGTTCTTTTGTTTAGGTTATAACTTAACTACTTTCGTAGCTTGTTCTCCCTTAGGGCCCTTCTCGATCTCAAACTCCACTTCCTGCCCCTCGTTTAAAGTCTTATAACCATCACCCTGGATCGCGCTATGATGAACAAACACGTCAGCTCCGGATTCAGGTGTGATAAAACCATAACCCTTCTGATTCGAAAACCACTTTACTTTACCTCTTGCCATTTTTTGCTACCTCCTTCCTTATAAATTATAGTAAACCCCGTCAGAAATCTTAAAGCCCAAATTCCCCTTTTTTCCAGCGGGGTAACTTTCGACATAAAAAAACCGAAAGGTTAGACATCTTACAACCCTCCGGCTAAGACTTCTAATCTCTTATTTACTACGATTTTAATTATAACACAAAATGCCCGTTTGTCAATATAAAATGACCCCCTTAACTTTTCTTGTCTTGCGTCAAACCCTGGAACCTGAGCGCCAGCATAGTGATATCGTCGGACTGGGGCTCATCCTTGACAAATACGCTTATCTCATGCCTCAGGGCGGAAACGATATCCACGGTCTTGTTATCTTTAAGCGCCGTCAGCGCTATTTTAAGTTTCTCTTCGGAAAACAGCTCTTTCTTGTTATTCATCGCCTCGGTGACTCCGTCCGTATACAGGAATAAGGTATCGCCGGGAGCCAACTGTATTTTTTTCAGGATAAATTTGAAGTTTGGCATCGGCCCAAGGACAAAACTGCTTCCGACATCGATATACTCATACCCCCCTTCTTTACGGCAGATCAAAGGCGGGTTATGCCCGGCATTGGAAAATTCGACTTCGCCGGTTACGGTATCCAGTATGCCGCAAAAGACAGTCGCAAACATGGCGCTCTCATTATCAAGCGCTATAATGTTATTTG
>JAQTUY010000106.1 GCA_028707105.1 Candidatus Omnitrophota bacterium
GAAGGCAGGGCCGGAGCCGCCGTTAACGCGGAAAAAGACGATATGTATGAGGAATCGGTAAGGGTGATCATGGAGACCGGCCAGGCGTCGGTGTCCATCCTGCAGAGGCGTTTAAGGCTGGGATATACCCGCGCCGCGCGTATCATCGATATGATGGAGCAGGAGGGGATGGTCGGTCCTTACGAAGGAAGCAAGCCGCGCCGCATCCTTATTGATAGGGAAGAGTGGCTTAAACAAGAGGTGATCGGTAACAATGAGCGATAATGGGCAGTCATGCGGAGAAAGATTAAGGAAGGCGCGCCTTGAAAAAGGTGTTAGCCTGGAAGAAGCTCATAAAAAGACCAAGATCCATCTTAAGATCCTGGAGGCTATGGAGCAGGATAGTACCATAAGCATGAACCCTGTTTATTTAAGAGGCTTCTTGAGGATCTATTGCCAATTCCTGGGGCTTGATCCGCAGGAATTCATTAAGGATATTAAAAAGACCCCCCAGGATTATCTTCCTAAAGCCAAAGAAGCGGTTATAAAGTCTTCATTGAAATTGTCTCTCCCGCGGCCGGATCTTAAGATAATAAAGAATGTGGCCATAGTTTTGGCAGCCGCGGCGTTAATAGTTTTTTCGGTCAGGTCGTGCCGCAACTGGAATCTTACGCGCAAAGCCGCGAAAGACAAAAAAACATCCGTCCAGGAGGTAGTTAAGCCGCCGGCCAAGGCGCAGAGCGCCAAAGCCGCTTCTTCGGAGCCAAGGCTGAATATCCACGCCAGGGAGAATTCCTGGCTAAAAATAAAAGTCGACGGCAAGACCGTCTTTGAAGGTATCCTTAAGAAAGGGCAGTCCGGAAATTGGCGGGGTAAGGATAAGATAGAATTGAATATCGGCAATGCCGGGGGCATCGACCTGGATGTCAACGGCAAGACTATCTCTCCCTTAGGCAAGAAGAGCCGTTCGGTCAGGCACGCCATAGTCACGAAAGAAGGTTTTGAGGTTTTAAAATGAAGTCTGCCGGCAGGAAAAAGAAAGTCGGCATATTAAGCCTGGGTTGTCCGCGCAATATGGTGGATTCTGAGAGCATTCTCAGCCGCCTTAAATTGAAAGATTACGTTATTACCGATATGGAAGATGCCGAGGTTGGCATCGTGAATACCTGCGCTTTTATCAGGGCGGCTAAAGAAGAATCGATCGACGCGATCTTGAGCCTGCTTGAGCTTAAGAAAGAAGGCCGTTTAAAAAAGTTGATCGTTTGTGGATGTCTGCCCCAGCGCTATAAGGATGAATTATGCGGGGAATTAAGGGAGGTAGACGCTTTTATAGGTAAGCCCTGCCTGGACCAGCCCCAAAGGCATTTTTTCCTTACACCCCGTCACTACGCGTACCTTAAGATATGCGAGGGATGCGTTAATCATTGCAGCTTTTGTGTGATCCCCGGCATCAAGGGAGATTTTTCCAGCAGGGATATGGGTTCTCTGGTCAAGGAAGCAAGGGCTCTTGATAAAAAGGGAGTGAAGGAACTCGGCATCATCGGCCAGGATATAACTTTATATGGCCGCGATCTAAGCGGTAAGCAGTCATTGGTCGCGCTGGTTAAAGATATCCTGAAGAACACCAAGGGGATAAGATGGGTCAGGCTGTTGTATTTGTATCCGTCGCATATTACAGATGAGTTGTTGGATTTGATCGGGCGAGAAGAGCGGATCTGTAAATATATCGATATTCCTTTGCAGCATATTAATGAACGCATCCTAAAAACTATGAACCGCCGGATGAGCCGGGATTTTATCGAGAAGCTAATCGACAAAGTGCGGAAAAAAATACCCGGAGTTGCGCTGCGCACTTCATTAATGGTGGGTTTCCCCACGGAGACGGAAGAAGAGTTTGAGGAGTTGTTAGAATTCGTGGGAAGGATGGAATTTGAGAGGTTGGGGGTGTTTACTTATTCCCGTGAAGAGGGAACGGGCGCGTATGGCCTTACCCCGCAGGTTCCCGATAAAATAAAGAACGAGCGGTTTGATAAGGTCATGGTTAAACAGCAGGAAATATCGCGCCGGGTAAACGGCCGGTTTTTAGGCAAGACCGTAGAAGTCCTGGTCGACGAAAAAGGCCAAGGGCATTATCTGGGGCGCAGTTTCGCCGATGCCCCGGAAGTCGACGGAAACGTTTTTATTAATACTTCATACAAGATAAAAACCGGGGATTTCGTGAAATGCAGGATCACTGATACCCTGGAATATGACTTAGTGGGAGAACCCATATGAATTTAGCCAATCGCATCACGATGCTCAGGATAGTATTGACTTTTGTATTCATGTTCTTTTTGTTCTGTGAAGGCTTGACCGCAAAGGTCTTGAGCCTTTTTATATTTATCTTAGCCGCTTTGTCCGATTTTTATGACGGGTGGCTGGCGCATAAGAATAATATGGTTACCGATTTTGGAAAACTCATGGATCCGATAGCCGACAAGATCCTTGTTTTGTCGGCATTCGCGGCTTTTGTCCAGATGCAGCTGCTTGACGCCTGGATGTTTGTTATCATCATCGCGCGCGAGATAATGATCACCTCGCTTCGCCTTTTCGCGCTGAATAAGGGTAAGGTCCTGGCCGCGGCCAAGGCCGGCAAGCAAAAGACTCTCTCGCAGATGGCGGTCATATTCTGTATATTGATCTTTATAGTCTTAAAGGAAATAATGCTGCGTTTTTATACCTGGAATCCGTCCTGGGAGAAGATTTTCAGGCTGGGTATATATTTCCTGATGCTTATTACCGTGGTTTTGACCCTTTACTCCGGTATCTCTTATGTTTGGCAGAACCGCAAGGTTATCACCAAAATATAATTTAGCAGTTTAAATTGTTCTTCTAGAACAAGGAGCTGGTGATGTTGCCATATTCTTTTGCCATATTGTTTTTTGTGACGGCGGTCTTCAGCCTCCTTTTAGGGTTGTTCGTGCTTCTGCAGAACAGGAAGGGCCCTGTTAATCAGGCTTGGGCGATGTTCACCCTGATCATGGCCTTCGCCTTTTTTAGCTTCGTCAATTTCATCACCAGCACCGCTAAAGCGGACGCTCTCTTTTGGGATAAGCTGCTTTATATCGGATTTATCTTCCTGCCTGTTTTTTTCCTCCATTTCGTCCTGGAAATACTGAACATTTATAATGAGAAGAAGATGCTCATGTTCTACTCTTACGCAACAGCCGCCCTTTTTGTCTTCATCATGGTCTTTACCCGTTCTTTTATAACCGATATAGGCCCTAAGTTAGGGTTTACTTTTTGGACGAAAAAAGGCATCAGCTATCCGCTATTTGTCGCTTTTTTCCTGACGGAGGTCGTCTATGGCAATTTCCTCTTGTACAGATCATTGAAGACGCTGTCGGGATATAAACGCGAACGGATACGCTATTTGATGATAGCTGCCGTGATCGGTTACGTGGGAGGGTTTACGAACTTTTTGCTTAATTTTGACATTCCGGTCCTTCCTTACGGTAATTATCTTATCCCGTTTTCCATGATCGTAGTTTCTTATTCCATCGTCAAGTACAGGCTGATGGACGTGGGGACGGTTGTTCACAAGACACTGGCTTTTATTGTCGTCTCGGTGATCATCCTCGGGTTGTATGTGACTTTTTACGCATTGGCGCGGACTTTGTTGAGCGGCCTGATCGATATTCACAGCCCGCTGGTCTTTTTAGTCTTCCTTTTTATCTTTACCCCGCTTCTTGCCTGGACTCAAAGACTCGTAGATAAGGTCTTTTACAGGGATAAGTATGATTATCGCAAGGTGTTGCGCGCTTTTACGGTAGAAATAGAGACTTTAACGCAATTGGAAGATCTATTACGCGCGGTTACCCGGACTATTACCGACGCGATGCACGTGGAAAGGATTTCGATAATGCTCCTGGATGAAGTAAAGGGGGAGTACGTCACTGAAGGCGCGCCTGACCTGTATAAGACTGCTTTTAAGCTTAAAGAAGACAGCCCGTTTGTCAGGTGGCTTGTTCATAATGCCCGCCTGGCGGAAAGGGAACAGATAGAATTCAATCCTAAGTACGAGGGGATCAAAGATATGGCATTAAAGGCGTTCCATGAAATGGAGGCCGAGATATGTATCCCCTTGATGTTGAAGAATAAGCTGATAGGTTTATTAAACCTGGGCAGAAGGCTTTCGGGCGAAAGGTATCAGGATGCGGATTTTGAACTTTTGGAGCTTCTGGGCGCTGAGATCGCGGTGGCGGTTGAGAACGCCAGGCTCTACACCCAGCTAAAAGGGTCATTTTTAAAGACTCTGCACTCGCTGGTCGAGGCGCTTGACGCTAAAGATTCCAAGACCAGCGGGCACAGTAACCAGGTCTGTAAATATGCTATGATCATCGGGAAACAAATGGGGCTGTCCGATGAGCAGATGGAGAGGCTTAAAGTAGCGGCGCTTCTGCATGATATCGGAAAGATCGGCGTGAGCGAAGCAATACTGTTAAAGCCCGGAAAACTCAATGAAGAAGAGTGGAGCAAGGTCGTAAAGCATGCCGAGATAAGCGAGAAGATCTTAAAACCCTTAGGGCTGCCCGATGAGATACTTTCATTTATCAGACATCATCATGAGCGCTATAACGGAGAGGGGTATCCTGATCGGAAAAAACAGGATGAAATACCGCTGGGGGCGCGTATCTTATGTGTTGCCGATTCTTTTGAAGCGATGCTGGCGGAGCGGCCATACCGCCATGGTATGTCTAAAGAGGAGGCCGTAAAGGAACTCAAGAGGTGCAGCGGTACCCAGTTTGACCCCCAGGTTGTAGAAGGCTTCTTGAAGATAATCGATGAGCTTGATTCTTTAAGCAAAGACGGCAGCGATTGGCCGTCCGTTTAGAAATCTACTAAGAGGCCATGAATCCGTATTCAATCCCGCCTTTAATAAGTTCTATCATATTCCTGTCGGCCGGCTTATTTGTCCTGATTAAGAACAATAGATCCGAGCTTAACAGGCTTTTTTTTCTTACCTGTATCCCCACTTTTTGGTGGCAATTCAGCTGGTTCATTCTTTTTAACATCCGTGATAACGACCAATTAGCTTCAATATTAGTAAAAGTGGGTTATACGGGTATCACCTTCATCACAATAACCTTTCTTCATTTCGTGGTCCACCTGATAGACATGAAAAAGCATTTGAAATATGTTTATCTGGGGTACGCGATAAACTTTGTGCTGGTCTATTTTCTCTGGACGACAGACCTTTATATAAACGGTTTTTACCGTTATTTCTTCGGCTATTACCCAAAGGCGAATATCCTGCATATCGCGCATCTTGTAACGCAGCTGGTCTATGGGGCTTTTTATACTTACGTCCTGTGTTGGATAGCGGCAGGAAAAGCTAGGAATAATCCCCTGAAATACGCCCAGATAAAGTATGTTTTTTTAGCGTATCTTATCTATTTCCCCGCAGCTATGGATTACCTGGCTAATTACGGCAAGGAGTTTTACCCTTTCGGGTTCGTCTTTATTATCTTTACCACCTTGTTATTTTTCTATTCCATTATCCGTTATCGTCTGATGGAGATCGATACCGTCATACATCGTACGGCCTTGTGGGTATTGACTTCCTGTTCCATCTTAATACCCGTAGGCGTAATGCTTTATTTTCTGCGCGGATGGTTCGTTACCCTTAATTGGC
>JAQTUY010000107.1 GCA_028707105.1 Candidatus Omnitrophota bacterium
TGCAAGCCGAGGATATCCATAGTAATATTGCCGAGGTACTGAAAAAAAAGATCGGCGCTCCCGCGGATAAATTGCATACCGCGCGTTCCCGTAATGACCAGATAGTCCTGGACGTGAAGATGTACTGTAAGGACGAGATAAATAATCTGATCAACTTGGTGGCTTCTCTGCAGAAGGCGGTCCTGGGCTTCGCGGACAAGAACTCCAACACTGTTATCCCGGCTTATACGCATTTACAGGTGGCGCAGTGCGTACTTCTGGCGCATCATTTGCTGGCGTATATGGAATTCCTGGAGCGGGATAAAAGCAGGCTGATGGATACCTATAAACGCACCGATTCCATGCCTTTGGGCGCCTGCGCCTTAAGTGGGACAGGCCTGCCTATTGACAGGGAGTATACCCGTAAATTATTGGGCTTTAATAAAGCGACAGCCAATAGTATTGACAGCGTCAGCGACAGGGATTTTGTCATCGAGCTTCTTTCGGATATCGCGATACTTTCGGTGCATTTATCCCGGATCGCGGAAGACCTGATCCTCTGGTCGACCAGGGAGTTTAATTTTATCGATATAGATTTTTCTTTTTGCACGGGCTCAAGCATCATGCCGCATAAGAAGAATCCCGATGTCCTGGAACTGATCCGCGGCTCCGTGGGGAAGATATACGGAGACCTTTCAAGCGTGCTTATCCTGATGAAGGGGCTGCCGCTTTCCTATAACCGCGACATGCAGCTGGATAAGCCTCCGTTATTCGACGGCATTGATACCATCAGCGATATCCTGGGGATATTCGTGGAATTGTTCAAGAACATCAAGGTGAACAATGCCGCTGTTGCCTCTAAATTGCTTGATGAGTCCTTGTTTTCGGTGGATATCGTTGAGTATCTTGTGGCTAAGGGGCTGTCTTACCGTAAGGCGCACGATATAACGGGTAAGATGGTAATGCAGACCCTGGATAAGAATAAGAAGATATCCGACCTGACCCTGGATGAATTGAAGAAATATTCTCCGGTTTTTGACCTTAAGATAAGGAGCATACTTAAGGCCTGGGCTTCGGTAAGCCGTAAGACCTCGTACGGCGGGACAAGCCCGCGCCTGGTAAAATTACAGCTTAGTAAGTGGAAGGAAAGATTGAATGCACGATTTTAAGTTCAAGAATAACCAGTTTTACTGCGAGAGCGTAAAAGTCCAGAACCTTGCCGAGAAATTCGGCACGCCCTTGTATGTCTACAGCCATAATACGATAATCGACCATTTCCAGAAAATACGGGAGGCGTTCGCGCCGGTTAAGCCCCTGGTATGTTTTTCCGTGAAAGCCAACTCTAACCTGGCAATATTAAAGACTTTGGTCAAGAAGGGGGCGGGGCTGGATATTGTATCCGGGGGCGAATTATTCAGGGCCCTAAAAGCCGGATGCGATCCCAAGAAAATAGTTTACGCTTCCGTCGGCAAGACTGCCGCCGAGATAGAGACTGCCATAAAGAAAGGGATCTTGTTCTTTAACGTAGAGTCCCTTCCGGAACTGGAGAACATTAACCGTATCGCCAAACGGTTAGGCAAGATCACTAACGCCGCGATACGTATAAACCCGGATGTTGAGCCCAAGACCCATAAATTCATTACGACCGGAAAGCTGACTAATAAATTCGGGATAGATTTTGATACTGCCGCCAGGATCTTCTCGGCCCAACGCAGCTTCCTGAATGTACGGATATGCGGGATGCATATCCATATCGGCTCGCAGATAACCGAGAGCGCCCCGTTCATAGCCGCGATAACCAAGGTCCTAATTTTTATCGCTAAATTAAAAAGACAGGGCGTGCATCTTGAATATCTGAATATAGGAGGGGGTTTAGGTATAGTTTATGATAAGGAAACTCCCCAGACCGCCCAGGAATTCGCCGCCAAGGTCCTGCCTTTGCTCAAGGATACAGGTCTGAAAGTAATAATGGAACCCGGAAGGTTCATTATCGGCAACGCCTCTGTTTTAGTTACCAGGGTTCTATACATTAAATCTACCCCTCTTAAAAGGTTTGTTATTGTTGACGCGGGTATGAACGACCTTATCCGGCCGGCGTTATATGAGGCGTATCATAATATCACGCCTTTGCGCGCGGCTGATGATAAGCATCATTTCATGGCTGACGTAGTCGGGCCGATCTGCGAAAGCGGGGATTTCCTGGCCAAAGACAGGATGATGCCGCAGGTTAAGGAAGGGGACTACCTGGCAGTGATGAGCGCCGGGGCTTATGGTTTTAGCATGTCATCCAATTATAATTCCCGCCGCCGCAACGCCGAGGTTTTGGTAAAAGGGAATAAGACTTATTTAATAAGGAAAAGAGAGACTTACGAAGATCTTATCCGTAATGAGGTGATCCCAAAGATATGAGCGCTAAGATAGAATTTACGAAAATGGTAGCTTCGGGTAATGATTTTATTGTTATTGCCCCGTCTGCTCCTTTAGGCCAGTTGAATAAACTTGCGCAGAGGCTTTGCGACAGGAAGTCCGGCATAGGCGCCGACGGTATATTAGTCCTGGAGAAGAGCCCGAAAGCCGACATCAGGATGCGCATTTTTAATCCTGACGGTTCGGAAGCCGAGATGTGCGGGAACGGCGCCAGGTGCACCGCGCTTTATACGAGCTTAAAACGTAAGGCCAAAGGCGTAAAATTGGAGACCGGGGCGGGCATGATCGCCTCGGAGATCTACGGTGATAATGTCAAGATACGCCTGACTGACCCCAAGGATATCAAGCTGGATATTTCCCTCAAACTTAACGGCCGGACCATAAAGGCTAATTTCATTAATACTGGCGTGCCCCATGCGGTCATATTCGTGCATGGCTTGAATAATATAAATATCGTTCCTATCGGCAGGCAGGTGCGTTTGCATAAGCAATTTGCTCCTGCCGGTACCAATGTTGATTTTGTCGAAGTGACAGATGATGCTAATATCGCTTTGCGGACTTATGAAAGAGGCGTGGAGGATGAGACCCTTGCTTGCGGGACAGGTACTGTCGCTTCTTGTTTGATCAGCGCGTTAAAAGCGGGTATTATGGGCAGCGCACAGACCATAAACGCCGCCACCCGCAGTGGAGAAACATTGAAAGTCCATTTTGACAGGGCAGGCGCTAAATTTACCAATGTCTGGCTGGAGGGCAGAGCCAGGTTCGTGTTCACGGGCAGAATAACCCTCTAATATAAGCGGAGGTCCATATGTTTAAGGGTTCGATTGTCGCCATAGTTACTCCATTTTCAAAAAAGACAGGTAAGGCTGACGAAAAGAAGTTAAAAGAATTGATACAGTGGCATATCAAAGAAGGGAGCGATGGTATTGTCCCTTGCGGCACTACGGGTGAGTCCGCGACCCTGTCATGGGCGGAGCATGAGCGCGTCGTTGAGATCGCTATCGACGTAGCTAAGGGGAAGATCCCGGTAATTGCCGGGACAGGATCAAACTCGACTGATGAAGCAATTATGCTTACCCAACAGGCTGCCAAAGCGGGAGCGGACGCTTCTTTACAGGTATCGCCTTATTATAACCGCCCCACTCAAAAAGGCCTGTATGAGCATTTTAAGGCTATCGCGGATTCAGTGGATATTCCGATAATCCTTTACAATATCGCCTCGCGCACCGGCGTAAATATTGAGCCGGATACGATAGCCAGGCTGGCTAAGGATTGCAAGAATATCGTGGGAGTAAAAGAGGCTTCCGGGAATCTGGATCAGATGTCGCGCATCAAGGCTCTATGCCCGGCGGAGTTTGACCTGATATCCGGAGACGACAGCCTTACGCTTCCGGTCATGGCGCTTGGCGGAACGGGCATAATTTCCGTGGTAGCTAATATCGTCCCGCGCGACATCAAACACATGGTTACTGCTTTTGAGAAGGGCAATCTTAAGGAGGCGCAGAAGATGCATTATAAACTGCTTCCTTTGTTTAAAGCCTGTTTCCTGGAGACAAATCCTATACCGGTAAAGACAGCTATGGGTTTAATGAAGTTGTGCGAACCGGATTTAAGGCTTCCGATGTGTTCGATGTCGGATGAGAATCTGGAAAAATTAAAGAAGGCGATGAGAGATTACGGGTTACTATAAAAAAACGGGGTAAGTTGGGGTCAGACCTAATTTTTCTGACCTCACGATGTAATAAAAATTAGGTCTGACCCCATTTTCGCGGAGGCTTTATGATAAAATTAGGAGTTGCCGGTGTATGCGGCAAGATGGGCAGGCGTATATTTGAGTTAGCCTCCAATGATAAGGATTTCGAGATGGCTTTTGCCCTGGAAAGAAAAGGCATATCTGCTATCGGCAAGGAGATCGGAAAATTGAAGATCTCGTCTAATCCCGACGGGATGTTCTTAATAGACGTCTTTGTGGATTTTACTGTACCTGAAGCCACTGCCGAACACCTGGATTATTTGGGCCGCTACAAGAAAGCGGCGGTAATCGGCACTACCGGGCTGAAGGATGAACAGATTAAAAAGATAGAAGACTTGTCCAAGGTAGTCCCGGTCGTTTATTCGCCGAACATGGCGGTCGGAGTAAATACTTTATTTACCATGCTTCCGGAAATCGCCAGGAAGCTGGGGCCCGATTATAGTATTGAAATAGTCGAGGCGCATCATAAGACTAAAAAAGACGCGCCGTCAGGCACAGCTAAGAAAATAGGCCAGGTGTTGACAGATGCTACCGGCAGGGAGATCCCGGTCCACGCCGTCAGGCTTGGCGATATTATCGGAGACCATACGGTTATCTTCTGCGGAAATTCCGAGCGCATTGAGATAAAACATCAGGCGCATACCCGGGATCTGTTTGTCCTGGGGGCAATAAAAGCGGCCAAATGGGTTTTTGGCAAGCCTCCCGGGTTATATTCCATGCAGGACGTTTTAAAGTAAGAAAGGATAGTCAATGTTCAAGCTCTCAAAAAAATTACAATCACTTCCTCCTTATTTATTTGTCGAGATCGATAAGGCCAAGCGTAAAGCGAGGCAGGAGGGGAGGAATATCATTGATATCGGCATCGGTGATCCGGACCAGCCGACCCCGGCTTATATTATCGAGCGGTTATATCAGGCCAGCCGCGACCCAAAGACGCACCGCTATGCCCTAGACCAGGGTATGCCGGAACTTCGCAGCGCGATAGCCAAATGGTATAGCCGTCGTTTCCAGGTGGACTTAAGTCCGGAAACCGAGGTCTTGCCTTTGATCGGGTCAAAGGAGGGTATCGCGCATTTTCCGCTGGCATTCTTGAACGAAGGCGATTATTCTTTAGTGCCTGATCCCTGTTATCCTCCCTATAAGGGCGGTACTATTCTCGCGGGAGGCAAGCCGTATCTTATGCCTTTGAAAGAAGAGAACAATTTCCTGCCGGACTTAAAAAAAATCCCCGCGAATATCCGCAGGAAAGCAAAGTTGATTTACATTAACTATCCGAATAACCCGACCTCCGCGACCTGTGAAAAGAATTTTTATAAAGAGGTAGTGGAATTCGCTAAAAAGAATAAGTTGATCGTTATTTCCGATCTTGCTTATTCGGAGATCGCCTACGACGGATATAAGCCTTCGAGTTTCCTGGAT
>JAQTUY010000108.1 GCA_028707105.1 Candidatus Omnitrophota bacterium
CGGCCGTGTAGTAAATTGTACCCCGATATCCACTAACTCTTTGATCCTTTCCGGGGCCTCCTTTACGACCAGTTCCACTACATCCGGACGAGACAGGCCATCTCCCGAGCGCAGGGTATCTGCAATATGCAGTTCAAAGGAGTCGTCCGGCCCTGTGACCGCAGCAATCCCTCCCTGGGCGAGGTTGGTGCTGGTATCCATCATGGCCTTTTTGGTGACGATTGTTACCTCACCATAACGCGCCGCTTTCAAGGCAAAGCTGAGTCCGGCAATACCGCTGCCGATAACCAAAAAATCAGTTTTAATTTCCACTTAAATCTCCCCATAGTATTTGTGAAGCAATCGATTATTGCTATTATTCCAAATTTGGGTATCATAGGGCAATACATTTTTTTGGCAAGCTTAACAAGCTTATTTCATCTAAAGGGTGATGCAGAGTTATGATTAAGGTAGTTGCGTTTGACTGCGACGGGGTCATGTTTGATTCCCGGGAGGCCAATCGGGCCTTTTATAACCATATACTGGCGGCCTTCGGACGTAAGGAGATGACCGAAGAGGAACTATTTTATGTACACATGCACACGGCCGATGCCTCTATAGCCCATCTTTTTCGGGGCAGGGAAGAACTGGAGTCAGCGCAGCAGTATCGGCTTAACACGGATTATACCCCATTTCTTCCCCTGATGATAATGGATCCCGGTTTGAAAGGGTTTTTAAGGTATCTGCAACCGAAGTACAGGCTGGCTATTGCCACCAATCGGACCACAACCATGGATAAGCTCCTCGAGATTTTTGAACTCAAAAGTTGTTTTGATATGGTGGTTTCAGCCCTGGATGTCGCCAATTCCAAGCCACATCCCGAACCCCTGCTGAAGATAATGGACAGGTTTAAGGTCTTGCCTCAAGAGGTTATTTATATCGGTGATTCGGAGCTGGACGAAAAAGCAGCCTGCGCCGCTGGCATTCGCCTTATAGCCTACAAAAATAAAGGGTTAACGGCGGCCTATCATGTGGATAGTTTTCACGAAGTTATCCCCATATTAGAGGATAATTGTTCTTCATAACCAGCCTTTTCCAGCATCCCCGCCTTTTCATCTACCTGTAACAATATTATGGCTCCGATTATAAAGAAGACTGCCACGGACAATATCCCCCAACGCAGGCTTCCGGTAAGGGAGATCAGAAGGCCGTAAGACAGGGGGCCGAAAATAGAGGCAAAACGGCCGGAGATAGCAAAGAACCCGAAGAATTCCGCCGCGTGTGAGACAGGTGTAAGCAGGCATTGCAGGGCGCGGGATGCCGCCTGACTTCCTCCCAGCACCAGCCCGGCCAGGAAACAGATAATCCAGAATTCGCGCCGTGGTTCCAAAAGCCATCCCAGAACAAAGGCCCAGATTACGGCTAGCACCCAGATAACGAGGGTGCAGAGTATGGTTCGTTTGTGGCCCAGACGATCGCTGACATAGCCAAAGAATATGGATCCGACAAAGGCCACTGCCTGGATAAAAAGAAAGAGAAAGATGATCTCCCGGGTCTGCATCCCCACCACCTCGGCGGCAAAGACGGAGGTCATAACAACGACGGTTTCTATGCCGTCATTATAGAATAGGAAGGCGATGAGAAATAAGGATAATTCGCGGAACTTTTTGATCCGGGAGAGGGTGCGTTTTACCTGGGCGAGGCCGATAGCCGCGTAACTCCTGTCACGCCCCGGCGTATCTCCGACTTTAACCCCCTTCTTATCCGTTTTCTTCTCTCGAACCCATAGAAAGGTGGGCAAGGAAAAGAGTACCCACCAGATAGCCACGGAGAGAAAACAGGCCTGTACGGTAAATGTTATACGGCCTGCTCCGGGGATATAGAGGCCGTTCAGCATAAAAAGGTTTATAATTAATAGGGTGGCGCCTCCTATGTAGCCGAAGGCCCATCCCAGGCCGGAGACGCGGCCGACATTGGCGGGCGTAGTCATCTGTGGCAGAAAGGCATTGTAAAAGGCGTTGCCGCCGGAAAACCCGATATTGGCCATGATGAAAAAGAACGCCCCTGACCAGACATCGCCGGGCTGCACCAGGTACAGGAGAGCGGTAAAGATAATCCCGGTATAGCAGAATCCGGCCAGGAATGCCTTTTTGCGTTGTGAAAAATCGGCTATCGCGCCCAGGATGGGGGCGGTGAGGGCAGAGATAGCCATACTAAGCGATACGATAATGGCAAAAAGTGTCGCCCCATGGATATGTAGCCCGGCGATGAAGACCCCCCTTTCTCCCCCGGCTACCTCCAAGGCAAAATATTTGTTAAAGATCACCGCCAGGATAGTGGTGGCAAAGGCAGAGTTGGCAAAGTCATACATCGCCCAGCCGAAGATCTGTTTGTCGCGCAAGGTCGCCTGCATAAGCCTAATTTAAGAGAATAAGGGAGATCAAAAATTCCGGCAAGGATACCATTGAGCATAAGGCTTTTGCAAGGAGAATGAGGTCCGGTGGTATTTAAAGGTATGTGACCGACGAGTACAAATCATTTAAGCTTAAAGTCAACACGGCTGTTTTTTAATGATTCCTTATTCTCCGGCTGAAGGGCCTTCGGCTCGACCAGAAAAATCTTTTCCTGTTCGATCTGTTTGGATTTCATGATGTAATCCTTGACCTTCAACGCACGTTGTGAGGCTAACAGCCGAAGGTCATCATCTTTCACTTCGATATGCGTAAACATCAACTTTTCCATCTCGGGCACAGGCAGGTCTTTGGCGATGCCGATGATATTCCTGGGCTTTGGAAACTTTTCATTTTTATATGCCTTTTTCAGATATTTCGCATATTCGGACCCCTCTATCTTAATCTCATCTACAGATATCGCTGTCTGCCCTTCTTTAATCATGTCCTTTAATTTTTGCGCCCTTATCTTTTTATCGAAAATATACTTTCGCAGCCCTTCCCTGTCCTTCTCGGTGTCCACGTGTCCTGTTATTTCAAGTTTCAGCGACGGCCGCTCATATAATGCCTTGACCAGGGTGTCAAGTTTTTTGATTTCATGTTCGCTTATATCGGAACCGCCGTAATCGAACTCTACGTAACTGAGTTCCTCCCCTCCTCCGAAAATCGCCCCGAGGAGCGCGAAGGGGGCTGTGGCCGCCTTTTCGAGGATATTCAGAATAATTTTTATTATTATCCTGCCGACGCGGAATTTCGGATCATCGAGCGACCCGGTAACAGGGATGTCGAGATTTATTTCCCCGTTTCTGTTTTTAAGAAGGGCGATAGCAAGCCTGACAGGCAGCTTTGTGGCATCGGGACTTTCAACCTTATCGCCAAGCGTAAACTGGTCAAGGAAGATATGGTTCTGGGAATCAAGCTTTCTCTTTACTATCAGATACTGCAGATTAAGAAACAGTTTTCCCTTCTCTATTTTATATCCTATGTGTTTTCCTGAATAGGGGGTGAAGGGACCCATGTCAATATCCTTAAAGTCCACCTTTAAATCAACATACAGGTCTTTCTTCAACGGATTTATCTTGCCCGTGATCTCGAGTGGCGCATAATTTTCAAGTTTGCTTCTGACGTTAACATTCGCCAGTTTGGTCTCCTCGGATGAGAGGCCTGATATCCTGCCCCCGATTTCGAGGAGATTGGCGGTATATTTTGGTTTGACGGATCTGTCTGTAAAGTTAACCGTTCCACCCTGAAGGGTTACCTTCTCTATCCTTATCAGCTTGTCTGTTTTTTCCCCTTTATCAAGCTTAGTTTTATCCTGACCCTGCGCCTTTTCACCTTGAGCTTCCAGTATGTTCTGAGTATTGAGAGAACCGTCGGCATTTATTACAAGGCGTGAATAGAAATCTGTAAGCGCAATCCCATTGATTTTGACATGTAAAGGATCGTATGCCACATCGACTTTATTAAGGTAAAGAGATTTACATTTCAAAAAATCATCACCATCGGCCTTGTCAATGGATGAAAAGCTCGATACTGCGGCATCACCCCTGTATATAAGTTTCATCCTGGAAGCCTTTGAATAACCGACTGAAAGATTCCCTTTAGCGTTGATATTGCCATCGGTCACTATTATTTTTATCTTATCTGTAAAATAGGGCTGAAGCGGTGTGATATCGATACCCCTTACATCAAGTTTTATATCTGCAAACGCAGGGTCTATGCCTATTGAACCGGTTGCGGAAACTGACCCCTTTCTGCCAAGAGCAAATGAAAGAGCGGTTGAGGCCGTGGTATCTTTTGCGGTAGAAACATTCTCCATCTCAAGTCTGAGTTTCTCAACGGATAGTTTGACGGTTCGATACGGTTTCATGTCCTGAACCCTGACAGTATAATTTTCTATAAGTAGTTTCTCGAACAACGCAAGCCATGGTTTTTCCGCTTTTTCACCAGAAGGGGGTAAAAGTTTTTTCAGATTCAGCTCGCCGTTCTTTGCGCGACGTACCGTCACAATGCCTTCCTGTGTGGAGAAATTACCGACTACGAACTGCTTTTTCACAGGATCAATTCCAAGGTCTTTGACGTTGATTACCGGTATATTGAGAAGATCATCCTCCTGGTCGCGGATTCTTATTTCCCTTAATTTCAGGTTGCCTTTTATATTTATTGACGGTTCCCTCTCACTATACTGGACATAAGAAATGGTAGTCATCGTATCAAGGTGTCCCGACAGCACCCTGAAGTTCATATTGAAGGGGACATATGCAAGATAATATGGGATATCTAAATCTTTTATACTTAAATCAAGCATTGTTTCGTATGATTCCGAAAAAGGTTTTGACCTCCCCTTAAGTGATACAGGATGATTATTGATTTTCGCCTCAAAGGATGGTTTTACATATTCTTCGGCAAGGTACGGCAGGTTTGAGATAAAAGGGATCGCTATGGTTAGATCCCTTACTTTATGGCGAGTTTGCTTCGGCCCGTCCCAGAAATCTACGCTGCCATTCAGTATCTGTATGTTGTTCAACGAAAACCTCAACGGTTTCGAGTCGGCTGTCTTTTCAGGTTTATCTTGCGCCAGCAGGTCGGAGAAATTATATGCCATGTCTTCATTTCGTTTTACATTCAGATACGGCTTCTTAAGCCTTATCTCCTTAAAGATTAGACCTTTTTTAAAGATGGAAACACTCTGAAGATTCGCAAACAGTTCCTCAAAAGAGATGAACGTTTCGGAACTGCCAAGCTCTTTGACGGAAAAACCCCTTACTTTCAATGAAAGCACAAAAGGATTGACGTTTATCTCCTGAATAACAACCTTGCGGTGGAGCTTTTCAGAGAGTTTCTTTATCAGGACTGACTTGAGGATATGGGGCAGGGCAAAGAAACCGACTACCGTGAAAAGGAAAAGTCCTATAAGTCCGCCTAGAAAGACCTTTTTGTAAAAAGCAGCCGATTTGAATCGTTGTGACAGTTTCACAGACGGCCATCCCCAAAAGTTATCCTGTAAGTAAACAAAAGAAAACGGACATTCTTGCAGAACGTGCTGATTCTGCAAGAATGTCCGCCGGCCTTATCCGTCATAATTTAGAATCTGTATATTTATCGAATCGGTTTTATTTGCACCCTTCGATTTTTTGCCCGGCC
>JAQTUY010000109.1 GCA_028707105.1 Candidatus Omnitrophota bacterium
TTAATGCCATAAGCCAGGTCAAGTCCGATATCGGAAAGATAATCGTTGATGAATCCTCCGGCACGATCCTCCTGATCGATATCCCGGAAAAGCTGGAATTGATGAAAAAGACCATCGCCGAGCTGGACCGGACCCCGCAAACGGAGATATTCGACCTTCAATACGCCAAACCCGCCGATATTAAGACCCAGTTAAGCGGCGCCGTTACCGTTGGCGCGGGCGAACTATATGTCGATGAAAGGTCCAATAAGGTGATCGTTTCCGACCTGCCGGAGAAGATAAAAAAGATAAAACGCATGGTCAAGGCCCTTGATGAGTCATCCCGCCAGGTATTCATCGAGGCGGAGATCCTGCAGATAACCTTAAGAGACGAATACCAGCAGGGTATCAATTGGGAAAAGGTCATAGACCAGATGGATGGCCTGGACCTCAAGGGGACATTTCCGGTCGCGCCGTCTTTTACACCCTCACCCGCGCTTACTACCGACAGTATGAAAATGGTCATAGGGAGTCTGGCTGACGATAGGTATACGACTACTCTTCAAATGCTCCAGACTTATGGCGATACCAAGATCCTCTCCAGGCCCCGCATCGCCGTAATCAGCGGACAGGAAGCTAAGATACTGGTGGGTTCCCGGGAAGCCTACGTTACCCAGACCCTGAGCCAGGGGGATACGACTACCGTTACCTCGGAGAACGTGCAGTTTATCGACGTAGGCGTGAAGCTTGACGTCGTGGCCAACATAAACAGGGACGGTTATGTGATGCTTAAGATCAAGCCTGAGGTCAGCAGCGTGCGTGAAACGCTTACCACGCAGCTGGGAAGCGTAATCCCGATAGTGGAGACCTCTGAGGCGGAGACCGTGGTAAAGGTAAAAGACGGCACGATGATCATGATCGCCGGGTTAATGAAAGACGACCACCGCAAGGATGAGACGGGAGTGCCGTTGCTTCAGAAGATTCCCTTCCTGGGCGCCGCATTCAGGTCCACTGCCACCCAGAAGGAGAAGACCGAGTTGATAGTTTTTCTTACTCCTCATATCATCACCGGCGATAGAACTGTTTCTGGCACGGAATTCGAAAAAGTCATTCCGCCGGATATTGTGCCGCCGGATATAGAAGAAGAAATAATCTCCAGGAAAGTCGATGAGATTAAGCCTTCCGGAACTGACGATCCGGCCGGCTATGAGCAATCCGAAGACAAGTATGAGCCCGCGGCGGATATCCAGGATAAAATGAAAGGTATAAAGGAGTATTAAAATGACGCCTAAAATCTTAAATAAGGTTATTCCCGGCGGCTTATTAATAGCGGGGATGTTGTTTATAGCCTGCGGGGAGGTATTTTGTTCCGACGGGCAGGCCAAAGAGCAGTCCGCGGAGGGCAAGTCCTTTATTGCCGAGATAACCGAGTTAAAGACGAAGAACGCGCAGCTGGAGAAAAGCCTCGCGGAGGCAAAAAAATATAATACTCAGCTGGAGGCGAAGTCTAAAGAGCTGCACCTTAAATGCGCGGACCTGGAACAGGAGCTGAAGAATTCCAGCGGCCTGGGAAAAGCTGTTGATAACTTAAACCGTGAGCGCCAGATATTAAAGGATGCCAACCGGCAGTTAAAAGAGGACCTGAAGAAGGGGAAAACTGAAAACACGAAAGAAAAGGCGGAATTATACCAGCAGCTTGGCACCGCTTATACCAAGGCCGGGCTCTTCAGCCTGGCGATAGACGCTTATAACAAAGCCTTATCTATCAATCCGCGTAACGCCGAGACGCATTACAATCTTGGGCTTCTTTACCGGCACTCCAAGAATAACAGCAGGAAAGCCATACAGCATCTCAAGAAGTATTTACAGCTAAACCCCGACGCCTCCAATAGGAAAGATGTAGAGTATATCATTAAGATGCTCGCGGAATAAAATGGATAAAAATAAACATTCACAACTGGCAATATTTTTTATAATCTGCTGGGTGGCGCTGGCGGTATTCGCCTTCCTTTTTACTTACCTATATATACAGAACAGGGCTCTGCGCGCTTCTATCGCCATCCTGGAAGATAAGACTTATGTCATGCTTGAAGAGGGCAAGAGGTACCAGGAATTAAAAGACTCGGCCAGCAAGCTTGAGGGCGAAGTAGTGGATTTTCTTCAGTGGAGATTCGTGGTCAGGGAACAAACAGCCCAGGCTAATCAAAGGCTGCGCGAGTCAGCGGGAAAGATAAGGGAGTTAAAAAAGGACAAGATGCTGCTTAACCTTTTTTATTACAACCTGGGCCTGAGCTATATCTTATCCCAGGATTTCAGCGGCGCCATTACCGCGCTGGAGAAGGCTTTGCAATATTGGGCCAAGGATGCCTGGAGCTGTTATGACCTCGGCCTGCTTTATTCGATCACCGGCCGGGACAGGAGGAAGGTGGAACAGTATTATAAGAAATACCTGGAACTGGATCCCGCGGGGTTATATGCCAATGAGGTCAAGGCGAGACTGGAGAAATTAAAGATAGAAAAAAGGATGGCTAAATGAAAAAGAATATCCTGATTTCCGCCGCGGCCGCGATCGTTTTTTTAATAATATGCGCGGCGCTTCTTTTAAAAAGCAAAGGCCTTGAGTCTAAATTGGAACAGGCAAATCAGATGACCGCGCAGATGCAGGATGAGTTAAAACGGATCCAGGCGGAAAAGGTAAAGATGCAGAAGGAAAATGATAAATTGCACGCGGACGCGGTTTCCTACCTTGCTCTTAATTCCCAGCTTCAGGATGAAAAAGACTCACTTCAAAAACGCTTCAGCGAAGCCCAGAGATCGATAGAAAATAAGGAAAGCGACTTGCAGAAAACAAAGCAAAAAATGGAAGAACTGGAGAAGTCTGTGGATCTGGAAAAGTCCAAGGTCCGGGGGAAGTTAAGCGAGGAAAAGGCCGTGCTGGAAAAAAAGATCGCTTCCCTGGAGGACTCCCTGGCTAAGGAAAGAGGGCTGTATCATTATAACCTGGGAGTAGCTTATGCCCAGGCTAAGCTTTATGATGAAGCGGTTGAGGCATATGAGAAGTCGATCTCCTGCAATCCCGATAATGCCGAAGCTCATTATAATTTGGCAGTATTATACGAAAATATGAAGGATGATCCTGACGGCGCGGCTATACAGTACAGGATGTATCTGGAATTAAGGCCTGACGCTGAAGATAGAGAGCATGTTGAGGCTATCATAGATAAGTTGGAATAGGGCATAAAGAATGTCCAGTTTCAGGATATAATGTCCAGATTGAGTGACCGAGGAGTAGATGTGCGTAAAATCGGCTTTTTTGTTCCTTTAATAATGTCCATTATTCTCCTTGTGGTGAGCCTATATTTATATATATATAATAGACAGCTTCAAAATGCTATTTTTCAGGTAACTCAAAAGGCAAGCGAGGATGTTAAGCTCCGGTTGATGCAGGAGAGGGAGTTTATAAGAAAGGACCTGGATGAAAAATACCGGGCAGATATGGTTTCCTACAAGGCTACCGTAAAAAGGCTGGAATTGGAGAAAAAAAAGGCAAAAGAACTTCAGGAAGAACTGCAAAAGATCAGGCAGGGACAGCCGCGGAACCGGTAATGCCACGTAGGGATGTTTAGTTAACAGTTCTTTAGGCTGTTAAATTGAAAAATAAGGCGCATTATGGTATACTTTGAATTGACAGGGAATACGAAAGGGCAAACTCGTGGTAACACGGGGACGCAAAGTCGTGCATCCGTTGATAAGGATAGGCAGACTGCCGAAGATGTAAAAAGATTTTGAAGGGTTTGCCCAGGCAGGTTTGCCTGGGATTTTTTTTTAAAGTTTTTTAAAAATGCCACGCACTATGGACAAAATGAAAGAAAAAGATTTCAGGGAAACAGTAAAAATGCCACGTACCCATATTGAAGGCGCCCTTTATTACGTGACTTCACGCGGGGATCATAATGAAGATATATTTAAAGACTCTCAGGATTTTAACACCTACCTTGACCTTTTAAAAAAATATAATGAACAATATGGTTTTAAATTGTTTTCTTTTGTGCTCATGCCTAATCATCTGCACTTGCTTATCGAATTGAAAGAAGGCCTGACCATCTCAGCGATCATGCATGACCTGAATGCCAACTATACGAAATATTTTAACGGCAAATATGAAAGAAAGGGGCACCTTTTCCAGGAAAGATACAAAATGGTCTTATTGGAAAAAGAGCGTTACCTGGTTCCGGTGAGTATTTATATTCATCTAAACCCCCGGATACTGGGGTTGGTAGCTGATGCTAAAGAATACGCTTATAGCAGCCTGCCTTTTTATGTTGGCTTGCGCAGCGCGGATGAGCGGTTTACATTTCGCGATGAAGCGGGGGAAATGTCAAACCGCCTTAACGGGGGAGAGTATAAAGACGCGCTCAGCGCAGCCTCAAGAAATGAAAATGAACTTTTGGGAAAAGAGCTGAGCAAAAAAACGATATTAGGGAGCGAAGTTTTTATCCAGAAAGTGCGGGAGTACGTGGAAATGTCCAAGGCTGCGCCCGCTGGATCAGCGCAACAGGCTGGTATTGAAGTTGTCCATTCTCAGCGCAGGTTCCTTATTACCGGGGTAATGGCGGTAGCGGTGATGGGCCTACTTACTTTATCTTTGTATGTCATTGGCGTTCAGGCGCGGGATAAGTTAAACCGGGAGTTGGCAAAAAAAGAAGCGCAAATAAGCGCGCGCTTAGCTAAGGACAGGGAGTTTATCCATAAAGACCTGGAAGAGAAGTACCAGGCGGATATGGTTTCTTACCAGGCTATGGCCAAGAGGCTGGAGCTGGAGAAGCAAAAGGTAAGGACATTAGAGGATAAGATGGATAAAGGCGGCGTTATACAATGAAGATGAACAGGGCCAAGAGAATATTTTCTATCATAATATCCCAGCTGTTGATATTGGGGCAGATCAGCCCTGTGTTAGCCGCTAATAATGTCTTTACTCAAGATGACTGGCGGGGAGAAGCCTCAAGCGATACCGCGGTCCACCCCGATAACATGACAGGTTGGGATAAATATAACTCCAGCGATCCCTATATTTTCACCGCTTCTCCCAACAAGGTCATCCAATCTGAAGAGGCTTTATCGGTAACCGATACCAGCGCGGCGGATTTTCAAAGGGAAGGTTCGCAGCGCGTAAAGCTGGATGTTCTGGTCGAAGGCGAGGAAGAGTCGCTGGTATTGCAGAGCGCCTCCGAGGACCCCTTTATTGATAATTTAAGCCAATGGACCGGTATCCCCGAGGTTCCGCACCTGGATTGGTGGTCCGCTTATTTAAGAGTGATCGATCCCCGCGACAGTAAAGTTTATATTTACGCTTTCTGGACTAACAGGACCTTTGCCCGTTTTTCCGCGGAAACGGAAACCTGGGAAATGCTGGAGCAAACTCCCGCGCCCTTCGGCATGGGAGCATCCCTGGCTTATCCCTCGGGCGGCGGAGATTATATTTATGCCTTGCGCGGAGCAGGCACCAAGGATTTCTGGAGATATACTATTTCTA
>JAQTUY010000110.1 GCA_028707105.1 Candidatus Omnitrophota bacterium
GAGTCATCCCCGACCACCATGACATTCTTATGCTCACCGGCCAGGAGACAAGTGATATACGCCTGCAGTTTATTGGTATCCTGATATTCATCGACCATTATGTATTTGTATCTGGCGGATAAAACTTTCCGCACTTCCTCATGTTTTACCAGAAGGTCCTTTAAAAACACCAGCAGGTCGTCATAATCCAGAAGGGATTTAGCGAACTTATATTTAGCGTATTCATCGCGAATCTTCTTGATATCCTCTTCCCATTCAATGAACTGCGGGTATTCATCATACAGGACTACCCCTAAGTCTTCGGATTTATTCACGCTCTTGGAAATGACCTCGGCGATGGCTCCCTTACGGGGAAAGCGCTTTGGGAGCTTATTAAACCCCAGTTGGGTACGGATGAGGTTTATGGTATCCTCGGAATCAGACTGGTCTAATATTGAAAAATTATTGGATACACCCAGGAGCCCGGCGTATTTTCTCAATATCATATTGGCAAAGGAATGGAACGTCCCGCCGGATACCCTCTGGCAACGCTCATCTAAAAGAACCGATGCGCGGCGAAGCATCTCCTGCGAAGCCTTACGGGTAAAGGTAAGCAAGAGTATCTCCTGAGGGCTGACTCCTTTTTCCACCAGGTAGGCGACGCGATAGACCAGGACCCGGGTCTTGCCGCTTCCCGCTCCCGCGATGACCAGATGCGGCCCGTCAGTCGACTGTACAGCCTGCAGCTGGGCCGCGTTCAACTCCCGCGCGTAATCTATTTTTGGATTCATCAAGAATACCTTTCTTAAAGCAGCTGCTCTTTTTCCAATTCTCCCTTGTGCCCGATACGGACTATTTCATTTACAGTGACCTTGAATATGACGATCGTATCCGGCACGTCCATTTCAAAATGCTTGTGGCCTTTCTCACCGCGCAGCCCCTCAATGATACGATCAACGGTCAAAGCGGTAGTTTTCGCCTGGAATTCGCTTAATAATTCTTCATAAACGCGGCCCGATGCCAAAATCTGGGCCACCCCGTTCATCTGATAACCATCAAGCGTATCCAGGTCCATAAAACAAAGCGATATTTTCTTATTCACCGTTAAGTTCATATAGGTCTTTCCGATCGTGTAATCGACAAGATAAATATGCTGGTCTTCGAATTTAAGCAGAAACTTAGGCGCGGCATTAGGGACCCCGTCGGGGCTGCACGTGGCGACGTTAAGGAATCCCCTTTTTTTCAAACAAGCTTTTATCCTTTCCTTGATCATTTCGGCTCCCTCGCTAAGAAATGTCTCTTGTAGTAATAAGTTTTACACCCAAACCCAGAAGATCCCCGGTTACGACTTCGCCTATGCGCATCGGCCTGCTGACCCTCAAGGTTTTAACTTCTTTCATGGCCTGCGCGAGCTTGACTTTGGGAATGGGCCGGTCGGTCCTCACCGGCACCATCTTCATCGATAAACCGACGCCAAGGACCGACGAGGTCAATATCCTGAGCGGATTCTCGACCTCCGAAACCGCATAATCCTTACCCCTGGGGCACTGATTGCCGCTCACCTCAAGTACGCGGCAATTCTCGATATCTACGGATAAGGCGCATCCCTTCGGGCATTCGATACAAGTCAATTTTTTATTCATCTTTCCTGACCTCTTATAAATTCGGCGGCAAGCTGACCCGCCAGGATACTGTCACGGGTGACGGAATCAGCCAGGTCATAGACCTTAAAAGCATTACCGCATACAAAAATGCCGGGAATAGAGGTCTTATTCGCCTCTCCGGATAAAGGAGAATTCGTTTTTTTATCCATTGCCACTCCGGCCATCTCTATCAATTCATTCTCCGGGATAAGCCCCACGGATATCAACACTGTATCGCACTTGATATCGAATCCGGAGCCGGGGACCTCGCGGAGATCATCATCGACCCGCGCGATACTGACCCCCTCTACCCTATCCCTGCCGCGGATACGGGTTATCTTATGCTGGAAATAAAGAGGTATGTCGAAATCCTCGATGCACTGGACGACATTACGCAGTAATCCGCGGCTGGTCTTCTGGATCTCCAGCACCGCTTTTACGCTGGCGCCTTCCAGGACAAAACGGCGCGCCATGATCAGGCCGATATCCCCGGACCCAACAATGACCACTTCCCTGCCCGGAAGGAGACCTTCGATATTGATCAATTTTTGCGCAAGCCCCGCGGAAAATACCCCTGCCGGCCTGGTCCCGGAAATATGGACCATCTCGCGGGTCCTCTCCCTGCAGCCGGTCGCCATAATAACAGCCTTAGCCTTGACTTCGCCCAGAAAACCGGGTTTTAGAAAGGCGACCGTTTTATCCGGAGACAACCGGACGGCAAACGATCTTAAACTGACCTCGATCTCTTTTATATCGCGTATTTTCTTGATGAACCTATCGGCATATTCGGGCCCGGAAAGGACCTCTTTAAAAAATTGCAGCCCGAACCCGGTATGGATACACTGGTTCAAAATACCGCCCAGATACTGGTCTCTTTCCAGCAGGAGTATATCCTTGACCCCGTGCTCAACAGCCGATACAGCCGCCGCCATTCCGGCGGGCCCGCCCCCGACTATTACCAGATCCCTTTCATTCACCGGCCCTGTCTCCCTTGACTATCTCTGAACCCTTGCCTCTTTTACTTACCTGCGTCAAAGGCACCTGTTTTGAATCGGCAAGGATCTTCATTATCCTGGTAGTACAGAAACTTCCGTGGCACCTGCCTGCCTGGGCGCGGGTGCGGAATTTTATCCCATCCATGGTCTTAGCCCCGCGCGCGACCGCCTCGCTGATCTCCTTAGCCGAGACCATCTCGCACCTGCATACGATATCTCCGTACGATACGTCCTTGCGGATAAGCTTCCTGGTCTTGGCAAGCGGCACGGCAAACAAATGTATAGTTTTAGTACGGTGTTTATGAAAGAACAATTTTCTTTTCAGGCTCAGGCCGTTCTTACCCAGGATATCCCGCACCATAAGCGCTATTGCCGGAGCCGCGGTCAAGCCCGGAGACTGGATCCCGGCGACATTGATAAAACCGGGAGCCTTATCTTCATGGCGGATAATAAAATCATCCCCTGCCGCGGGGCGCAGCCCGGAAAAATAAGCGATAATGTCGTTTTCGCTGATGGAAGGGATCATCCTGCGCGCCGACGAAAGCACCTTTTTCAATCCCTCGTCAGAAGTAGAAAGATCCTCCTTATCGCCGGTCTCCTGCGCCGTAGGCCCGATCATCGGATTACCGTCGGAAGTCTTGATCATCAATATACCCTTGGAATCCCTGGATGGCAGGGGAAAAATAAGATGATTAGTCAGATGCTGGCGTTTCTTATCCAGGATGAACTCTTCGCCCTTGCGCGGAGTGATCTTAAAAGTATCTATCCCTGCCAACCTGGAGACTTCATCCGCGGATAATCCCGCGGCATTGATCAGGTATCGGGAAGTAAAATCCCCCGCTGAAGTCGACAATCCAAACGTATCGCCGCGGTAAATAGCATTGACCTTGGCCCGGGTGTAGATCTGGACGCCGTTCTTTAAGGCGTTTTCGCTAAGGTCATAGACCATCCGGTAGGGACTGACGATCCCGGCTGTAGGGGCATAAAGCGCGGCAACGACATCGGGGCTTAAATTCGGCTCCTCCGTAGCAAGCCATGACCGGTCGACGATCCGGAGCCCGGGGACATTGAGACACTCGGCTTCACTTTTTATGCGAAGCAATACCGGTATCTCTTCTTGGCTAAAGGCGACTATTAACTCTCCGACCTGTTTAAAGTCCACGCCGAGTTCGCGCGAAACACGACGGGTCAATATGTTACCCTGGACGCACAATCGCCCCTTTAATGAAGACCCGGGATTTTGCGTGCCGGGATGAATGATCCCGCTGTTGGATTTAGATACGCCAAAGCTGAGTTCTTCTTCTTTTTCCAGGAGCGCGATCTTTAATTTATAACGCGATAATTCCCTGGCAATAGAAGTCCCGACTACCCCGGCTCCGATGATGATGACGTCAAACATTCTAGTCTTTAGGATAAGGTCCTTTGAACAGCCTCGATCCAGCCTTTATAGAGTTTGAGGGCATCTATCTTGGCCATCCGGGGCCCGAAGATCCTCTCCCTTACCCAGCATTTTTCTATTTCACCGGCATTTTTCCAATACCCTACCGCCAATCCCGCCAAATATGCCGCTCCTAGAGAGGTGATCTCGATGATCCTGGGCCGTATGACATCGATCCCCAGGATATCGGATTGGAATTGACATAAGAAATCATTCGCCGCCGCGCCGCCGTCTACTTTAAGAGACCTTATCTTTAAGCCGGTATCCTTCTGCATCGCGCTTAAAACGTCTTTGGTCTGATAACACATCGCTTCTAAAGAAGCCCTTACCAGATGCCCGGCGGAGGCGCCCCTGGTTATCCCGTAAATCGCTCCGCGCGCCTCCTGGTCCCAATAGGGCGCTCCCAATCCCACAAAAGCCGGGACAAAATAAACCCCGGCAGTATCCTTGACCGAGAGCGCCAGCTTTTCGGAATCGGAAGCCTTTTTGATAAGCTTAAGCTGGTCGCGCAGCCACTGTATCGCGGCCCCGGCGATAAATACCGACCCCTCCAGCACAAAGACCGGCTCGCCATGCTTTCCGCAGCCCAGGGTCGTGATCAACCCGTGTTCAGAAATCGGCCTTTTCCTGCCGGCATTAAGTAAAATAAAACACCCGGTGCCGTAAGTATTTTTTACCGTCCCGGGATGAAAACAGGCCTGTCCGAATAAAGCCGCCTGCTGGTCCCCGGCTATTCCAGATATGGGGATCCCGGCGCGAAGCGATCCTATTCTTACGGTCTGACCGAATATCCCGGATGATCTCTTTACTTGCGGCAAAATACCGGCCGGAATGTTGAATTCTTTAAGGATCTTATCATCCCATTTCAGTTTTTCTATATTAAAAAGCATGGTCCTGGAAGCATTGGTATGATCCGTGGCATGGACTGCACCGCCGGTCAAATTCCACAAGATCCAGCTATCGGTAGTGCCGAAACACAATCTTCCTCTTTTAGACCGCGCTAACGCACCGGGCACGTTTTTAAATATCCATTCTATTTTAGTGGCGGAGAAATAGGCGTCAATAGGCAGCCCTGTTATTTTCTTGAAAAAAGCGGATTCGCCTCTAGTCTTTTTTAGATTATTGCAGCGCTGGGCCGTTCTGCGGCACTGCCAGACAATGGCATTATAGACCGGCTTGCCTGTTTGCCTGTCCCAGATAACGGTAGTTTCGCGCTGGTTGGTAATACCGATGGCGGCAATGGAACCGGGGCTCACCTGGCGTAAGACTTTTTGGATGGAATTGTTGACGCTCGCCCATAGATCGCGGGGGTCATGCTCGACCCAGCCGGGCCTGGGAAAATACTGCGGGAATTCCTGGTAGGCGCTGACAACCTTGCGTCCGTCCTTATCGTAGATGACCGCGCGGCTTCCGGTCGTCCCCTGGTCTA
>JAQTUY010000111.1 GCA_028707105.1 Candidatus Omnitrophota bacterium
GAAACCCTGTTCTTATCCATGGGGTGATCTCCGATCCTGGCTATATCACCCTTCTTCAGGATCTCCATAAAGTACGCTTCAGTCGGATATTTCGTCCCGATACCGTCGCCAAGCACTTCATCATGGGTCCCGAAGTAATAAGTGTTCTCTAATGCCTTGGTATAATGCTGCGAATCGATTATCTCCATGGGCATAAAGAGGGGTATGCCGTGCAGGTCCAGGTCCCATCCTTTTCTGGTCCAAAGATTGGGGGCGCTCTTGAACATCTTGCCAAAGGTGAGGGTCTTGAGCACGGTCGGCATCTTCGGCCCTATCCCGATCCCGGAACGTCCGATAATATACTGCAGATGGCTGCCGGGAACGATATTCTCATTGTTGAAGACAGGCTTTAAAGCGGCTTCTTTTGACCAGCCGGTAGCATCGCAGATGTTGTCAACGGTATTGACCAAAAGCATTGCCCAGGCCTCATTCTTCTGGGCTTCCTTCTTTAAATAATCATACATTAATTCAGGGTGCTGGGCATCGGGCTTGAACTTAAGGAATCCGCTGGGGATGTCCCTTTTCGTAAAGATCACATCAAAGGCGATATTGGCAACAGGAGCTATCCAGGGCTGAGTGATTACCCCGCTCCAGGCCAAGCCGCCGATTATCGACCTATAACCAAGCGAAGTCTTTAAATATTCGGTATGTTTCTTGGCCCATTCCAATTCCAACTGATAGAACGCCAAACCATATTCAAGATAAACAACCTCGTTATCCAGATAGTTCTTCCCGGTCCAGATCAGGTTTCCGGTAAGAGGATCATTGTTTTTAATAGTATCTTCAACAACTATGGTATAATCCCTGCCCTTCAGGGGGATGCTAACTCTCTTGAATGCGCCGGTTTCAGGCTCCAGTTCATAATGGACTATTCTCTTGCTGTTTAATTCTCCCTTTTCATTTTTCCATTCAAAGAACCAAACCAGATTTCCTTCGGCATCTTCCATCGGCTTGCCGCGGACGAGCACCTGGATCATCCTTCCATTGTCATACTCTTTTACTACCTGGGAAGGATTATTCCATCCGTCTTTGGCTACCTCAACCAGCAACGGCCCGCCGGCCGTATCCAGGGTCTTGCGCAGATCTATCTCGAAATTCCTGGACTTGAATGCCGACTTTTCAAACCCGGCTCTCTCTATTACGGTAGGATTGTTCGGCCTGTTAATATCCGGAGCGGCAGAGGCTGCGATACCCTTGCCATCAACGGGGAATTCAATGACCAGATCCTTTATTTCTTCTACCGCGGGCTTCTTTACTTCTTCCTTGGCCTTGGCGGCAGATTTCCTGGCGGCTTTAGCCTCTATCTTCTTAACGACTTTTTTTACATGTTTGATACCTGCGGCCTTATCCTTCTGCTCGCCGGCTTTACTGATGATCGCCTGAGCCTGTTTCAAGGCGGCCGCGTCCTTTCCGTCCTTTAATTCTTCTACGGCCTTCTGAGCCTTGGTCGCGGCTGTGGCGTAATCCTGATCAACATAGGCCTTCTTGGCGTCCAACAGGTTCTGGTTGGTATTAGCAGTTGCGTATCCGCCGATGAAGTTTCCACCCGGAGCTGAAACGCCTTTCTGCAGGTAAGTGTCCTGATCATTGCTCTGGCCGGCGTAAGCGTTAGGAGCCAATAACGCGCCGCCGATGACCGCGATACCTACTACTAAAGCCACGGCCACGGCAGGGGTCATCCGGAAGTTAAAAACGCGCCTTGCCTGAGGGGCGATTTTGGAGAGTATATTCTGCTTGATATCGCGTAAAGCGCGGAATTCGCCTGCCAGATCCGTCAATTCATAGATCTGCTCATTACTGACTTCCTTGCGGCTGTATATCTGGCCGTATATGCTGTCGGTCTGAACCTGAGCCTGAAGCTGTTTGAATATTAACTCTTCGAGTAGATCAACATCTTTTGAATTCAGCTTATTCAGCAGGCTTATATTCTGCAAGAATCCCTTTAGAATATCCTGATCCCTGATGCTGTCGATATTCTCTATGGTGACCCTGCCGGTCTTAACCAATAACTTCAGATCATTTTCAAAAAACCTTAAAGCTTCTTCCAGCCTCTCAGCTATAGTAGTATTGGGGTTGGTTTCGACGAACCTCGCATATTCATCCGAGGAAATATTGAGTATTCTTGATAATTCTTCTTTTACGGATAATTCAATAACCTCAAGGCCGGCAATAGCGGCATTAACCTTTTTCAGAGTGGCCTTGGCCCTGGAAAGATCATTCTCAAGTTCAACGATATCATTACCAAGCCTTCTGCCCTGGGCGATAGCCTTGCGGTCGTACAAGATAGAGGCGAGAACGCGTCTCTTTCTACCTTCTAATACTGAAAGTTTGGCAATATAAGAATCGAGCTTGCTTATATTCTCTTCGTGGCTTAAACGGGGATTAATAACAGCGTTAATTTCATGGCGGACATCATTTACGGAGATATTTTCGGGCAGGATGATGTAAATTACCCCATTTACAACGTAGTTGGCAGCGCCGATAGCCGGAGGGCCGCGGATGAAACGCACCCCCGCGGGCAGCTGGCTCATCACATTCTCGGAAATATTATATAAGCCCATAACCTTCATGTAATCTATTTCGCCGTACTTAGCAATAATGGCATCGATACCGCCGTGCTGTCCGACCAGTGAATTTACCTCTTCGCGGCTCTTGCCCTCCGCGCTGGCATCCCTGGGCTGCTTCGCGGTCCATCCAGCCAAGAGCTCATTTTCCACCTTTTCTATAAGCCCTAAATATTCGCCGTTATTATTGATAGCATTTTCCATATCGCTAATAAGCGCCGCGGCTTTTGCGGCTAATTCCTCGGGCGCGACCAATTCCGCGCCGATTTCAACATTATTAGCGAGTTTATTCACGTAATACTTGGTCTGCCTGACCATGGCAAAAGGAACGGCAACGCTTAAATTGACCCCGGGGATCGACCTAGCCATATTGACAACCAGGACCAGCATATCGGGCGTCTTGGCGAAAGAACCACAGATACACACCGGCACGTTATAAGCAGCGGCTACCCTGACTATATACATAATACGGCGGGATACTGAAGGAGCGACGCCGCTAAGCTTGCTTCCGGCAGAAGCGTCATCACGGTTGACATCCAACACTGCCTTTGTTAGATCGTTAGTCCCGATATTGATCCGGATATTGATCTTATAATCTCTGGCTAATTTAGCGGCTGTCTCCAGCATTTCCTTGATGTTATCCACCGCAGAGATATTCTCTATCATAAGACTTACACAAAAATCTTTGATGTTCGCTACACTGCTGGCTTCCTTGAGCAGTTCAAACACATACTCCACATCAGAGACTGTAGAGAGCATCGGGAATAACGCGGCCACATTAGATTTCTCGGCATAAGCGCGAACGATAGCCTTAAGCTGCAGTAATACGATCTTTCTGCCTTCGGGAGTCCTGTAAAAATTGAATCCGGTATTGGCATCGTCATAGGGAAGGTCGGACCCAGCCTTGATCTTCTTATCCGCCTGCCTATCCAAAGTCCTGACTACGACCATTTTCCTTGATGCGGCTCCCGCCATCCTGGCGAAGAACTGCTTTAAGTCTTTCTCTGAAGGCAGCGTCTCGCCCTGCATGATCTCGGAAAATTCAGAACGCACCAGGCCGACGTATGAGGCGTCTTTAATATCACCCATGCCCCTGCCGTCTCCCTCTATTTCAAAAATGTCGTCCGCCGCCATAGCGATATCGATCTCGCTCTTATTAGCAAGCACCACTTTGGAAGATAACCCTTGAGCTCCGAATAACTTTTGACGGGCAATAGCGCCTATCATGCGGGCCATTACAGAACCTACTTCTTCCCTGGTAGGATTATGAATAACAACGTTGATCAATGCTTCCCCGCCCATGGCTTCCTGGGGTATAACCGCTATAGTATCACCCTGCTTGATATTCTTTAAATATTCCGTAGGTACGCCAAAGACGACCGGCGCGCCGTAATTACTGAATTCCTCGCTGACATGGCCAATGGCTGTGCCGTAATTTGATACTCCGCCTATAACGTTAAAACGATGCATCAGGTCTTTTAACTGATCCGGATCGATACAGCCGAGTATAACCAGAATAACCGGCGCGCCGTCGCCGAGCGGAAGCTCATCACTCACAAATTCCCGGTCTATTTCCACCAGCAGCCAAGAGACAAATTTTTCAGCCGCTAAAAGCTCGGAGCTGGTCGGATCATCCTCATTAGCCCATAAATTCATCGCTTTCCACATCGCGAAGCCAACCTGGCAATTATGCTCAAGTATGAATCCCCTGGTAATCGTGTTGATCCTCTCCCATCCTAAAGGAACGTCCATCCTCGCGCTTACTTTGTTAAAAGCTAACTCCAGCCTGGAGACCTCATCTTCCTGTATTTTCTTCTTGATCTCGGCAGATGCCGCCCTGATGCCTAAGTAACGGCGATGGCGCAGGACCTCCATCATTTTGACCGCGATAACATATAACTCCATCTGGGCAACGCCGCTTGCTTTCTGGATTTTAGGGTCGATATATCCGCCGGCCAATAATTCAGCCGGAATACAGCGCTTGAATCCCTGCATCGTTTTATATAACGTGGAAGCAGCGGTAAATTTGGGGCCGCTCTTGGAAGTCAGTTTACCTTCTATCTCTGCGGCTATCTGGCGGATCAAGACTTTAGTCACCGCTATCGTCGAAGAATTACCATGGATCTGAGATAACATCCAGTTCACGGCATTCCTTAATTCCGCCACTTCATGAGCCACTTCCTCTTCCGTGATCATAAACCTGCTTTCGTATATCTTTAATAGATTTTCCTGCTCTTCTTTGCTGATCTTATTCTCCTGGCTTAAGATATGCATCCAGAACATGCAGTTGTAAAGCTTGCCCTGATACGGCTTTTCGGCGGAGGCAATGATCATATCCAAAGCCTGCCTTAATTTCTGATCGGAGACTATTTCTTCTTTCTTGGCTAACTCCGCCCAGATAGCGATGTCGGCGCGTAAATTCATCTGGGCTTTCTTATCGCCCTGTCTGCCAAAACGGGCCCAGACTTCAAATACGTCGTTATGGGCCCTGACTACCACAGCCCTGCCCATAACCGCGCCTAAGATATTATTATTGCTGGTACCTTTGGCCTTTCTGATATCAGGAGTAGATAATGTCCCGAGGAATAATCCGCAGGCGGCAAGAGAAGCAACTGAAGAATTGTTATTTAAGAAGGAATAAAGTACGGCGGCAGCTACTAATCCGATCCAGGCCGGAGGAGCTTGCCCGTGGATAACGGTCTCGAATATCTTGCGGATCTGGCTCTGGGAAGCCTCTAAGTCTATGTAAGAAGTATTGTCTTTGGTGTATTTAATGACTATATTGCCGCCTAAAGTCCTTAAGTATCTGGCTGTGACGGCGATCCTATTCACATTATTAGTAATACGCCTGGCATATTCTTCATTGGCCACAT
>JAQTUY010000112.1 GCA_028707105.1 Candidatus Omnitrophota bacterium
TTGATATTATTCATGATCTCCTCTTCAGGATGGCCAAGCGCCATTTGATTGGAGATCTGGAAAAAATTCCCGCTGGCTTCAGTGCCCTCGCCGTAAAGCCCCCGCGTGGTAAAGCTAAGCTTGGTAATAGCGGCCAGGATGCGGTTGATCTGGCGCGTCATCACCAGCGCCGGCAGATGCAGCATCACCGAACCGCGCATCCCTGTGCCTGTATTTGTGGGGCAGGCGGTAAGATAGCCCAAGTCGCTCAAGAACGCGAAGTCCAGGTGTTCGGACAAGGCGTCATCAAGTTTGTTAACGATATTAAAAGTCTCAAACAGGTTAAATCCCGACTGCATGACCTGGATCCTTAAATGGTCTTCTTCGTTGATCATGATAGAAACCACCTCGTCGGGATCCACCACCACGGCCTTGCTGTCAGTCACCTTGGCATGCTCATAAGACATCAGGTGCCTCTCAACCAGAAACAACTTATCAACGCTATCCATATCCTGCATTTCCAGGACCGCAGCTTTTTTAAGCGCGTCAACCTTGCCGACCGCGTCTTTTACCGCGCTTAACACTCCCTGGCTCTGAGCCTTATCTGCCCGATGCGGAAAAGGAATGCCTGATATATTCCGTGCCAGGCGGATGCGGCTGGAGATGACGATATCCGAATTCGGCCCGGTGCCTTTAAGCCATTCGCTGGTATGATTCAACAGATCATCTATCTTCATTATTTATTCTTCCCCCGTTTCTCCATTTCCTTTATCTGGTCGCGGATGAAAGCAGCTTCTTCAAATTCTTCACGCCCGATGGCAGCTTGCAGCTTATGCCGCAGCTCCTCCAATTCCGATGCCCCGGGCGCACTGTTTACCGCTGCCGCTTTGACCCTGGGAATCTTGCCTAAATGCCTGGCAGAACCGTGTATCTTTTTTAGCAGCGGTAAAAGGTACCTCTTGAAAGAAGTGTAGCACTCACTGCAGCCGAGCCTGCCGATCTTCTTGAAATCATCGTAAGTAAGGCCGCAACTAGGGCATTTTATTTTATCGCTGACCTCTTTTTCCTCGGCGGTCTTGCCGCCCAATTCGGCGAGCCCCGCTAAAAGGTCGGCCAGGCCGAACTGCTGCTCCATCTGGACGCTCTTCTGGCGCGCGCATTCTTCGCAAAGATGCAGTTCAGTCATCTGCTCATCGACTATTTCAGTCAAATGTACTGTTGCCTGGTTTTTCCCGCATAGATCACACAGCATACTGTTGCTCCTTCATCCGCTTAGGGCTAGGTGCAAATGCTAATATCTGACGCCCTGCGACTTGGTCAGTTTCTTGAATTCCTTGATCAGCTTAAGCGTCAGTTTACCCGGCTTACCGTCACCGATCACCCTGCCGTCGACCTTGACCACGGGAATGATCTCGGCGGCTGTTCCGGTCAGGAAACACTCATCCGCGATATAAAGTTCGTGACGGGTAAAAACGTGTTCGTGCGTGGGGATCTTATTCTTTTTGGCCAGGTCCAGCACGGAATCGCGGGTCACGCCCCTTAAAACGCCCATGATCTCAGGCGGGGTATAAAGTTCGCCTTTACTGATAATAAAAATATTATCCCCGGTGCACTCGGCCACATAACCCTGGTCGTTCAACATCAGCGCCTCTTCATACCCAAGCTGGAGCGCTTCGATCTTAGCCATAATATTATTCAGGTAATTCAGACATTTCATCTGCGGATTAAGCGCCTCATGCGAATTACGCGTGGTCGCCACGGTAATGATCGCCATTCCGTTTTTATATAACGCTTCCGGATAAAGCTTGATTTTATCCGCGATGATAATAGTCGTAACATTACCCTCGCATTTACGCGGGTCAAGTCCAAGGTCTCCCTCTCCGCGCGTGATGATAAGCCTGATATAGCCGTCGTTAAGGTTATTTAACTTCAACGTCTGGACTACCGCCCTGGATAACTGCTCCTTAGTCATAGGTATCTTCAGCATTATCGAATGAGCGGACTCATAGAGCCTGTCAATATGCTCGCTTAATTTAAATACCAGGCGGTCATAGGCCCGGATACCCTCAAAGACTCCGTCGCCGTAAAGAAGGCCGTGGTCAAACACGGAGATCTTAGCATCCTGTTTATCATAAAACTTACCGTTGATATAGATCTTCATCGCTTATCCTCCGCTATCAGGCCGTCCTGTAAATGAAAAACGCTGTCCGCCCTGCCTGCCAGTTCTTCATTATGCGTCACCATTACTACGGTCATCTTATCATCAGTATTTAAATTCTTTATCAGGGCCATTATTTCTTTTCCGGTCTTAGAGTCTAAATTTCCCGTAGGCTCATCGCAAAACAAAAGTTCAGGGCCGTTAATAAGCGCCCGGCCGATAGCCACCCTTTGCTGTTCGCCTCCGGAAAGCTGGGATGGAAAATGGCCCATCCGTTCCTTAAGCCCCATCTTTCCTAAAATATCCAGGGCCTTAGCCCGGGATTCGCCGCTCGTAACATTCGCTCCGTTGATCAGGGAAGGCATCATCACGTTCTCAAGGACCGTAAACTCTGGCAGGAGATGATAAAACTGGAATACGAAACCGATCCTTTGATTTCTTATCCTTGACGACTCCGCGTCGGAAAGACGGTTGATATTAGCCCCGTTAAAAAGCACCTCGCCCCTGGAAGGCTTATCCAGACCGGCCAGAAGGTGCAAAAGCGTAGACTTTCCCGCCCCCGACGGGCCGACAATAGAGACCATCCTGCCCCGATCAATGCCTATATCTATGCCGTTTAAAACCGTTAACTTTTTGTTACCGCTGCCGTAAAACTTATGCAGGTTCTGGGCCCGTAAAATATTATTCATACCTAAGGGCCTCGGTAGTCTTGAGCCTCGCGGCTTTTGCCGCCGGATAAATAGTGGAGACCATCGTGATGAACGCCGCCGCTATCACTATCAGGCCCACATCCGGCCACAGTTGCACCGATACCGGAAGCTTGTCTATATAATATATATCCGAAGGCAGCTTGATGAACTGGTACTTTTTCAAAAGAAAGCACAGCCCCAGCCCCGCGCCCGCTCCCAGGATTATACCGGTAAATCCGATGATCAATCCTTCAAAAGTGAATATCCTGCGGATCCCCGCCTGGCTTACCCCGATTGCCTTTAAGATACCTATATCCTTGGTCTTCTGCACCACCATAACGATCAGGGTGCTGATGATATTGAACGCCGCCACCAGGACGATCAAGCTTAAGATAACGAACATGGTCAACTTCTCCAGGGCAAGCGCCGAAAAGAAATTCTTGTTCGCCTGGCCCCAGGTCATCACCCTGTATTCAAAGCCCAGTTGACTGTCGATCAGGTTTTTTACCGCTTCAGCCCGCGCCGGATCGTCAAGCTTTACGCTGATGGCGCTGGCCATATTTTCCATTCCGAAAAGGGCCTGGGCGGTATCAAGGCTCACGAACGCCAAATTAACGTCGTAATCATACATCCCGGAATTAAATATCCCGACGATCTTTAAAATAGTGGGCTTTCCCACGGAAAAATACATCTTCAGGCTCATCCCCACGTCCAAAGCCAGGTATGAAGCCATCTCCTTGCCTATTATGATCGTGCCCTGCGTAAGGCTGTTCAGGTCGCCTTTGACAAGATACTCTTTGATCTTGGTCACGCTGCCTTCGCTTCGCGGATCTATCCCTTTTATCCCTAAAGCAAAAGGCTTACCCGTATCGACCAGGGCCTGGCCGGAGATATACGGCGATACCGCCGTCACGTGCTCAAAATTCTTTAATTTCGCGGCTAATTGCGCGTAATCTTTCAGCCCCTGAGGGGCGGAAACGGTAATGTGGGAATAATTGCCGATTATCTTTTCGCGCAAATCTTTATCAAATCCGCTCATCACCGCGATGACCACGATCAGAGCCATGACCCCGACGGCGATGCCGAGCACGGAAATAACGCTGATAAGGGAAATAAACTTTTCTTTGCGACGGGTAAGAAGATAACGCCAGCTTATCAGCCATTCATAACGCATACTTTACCCCTGGCCTTCCTCAAGCCTCAGGAGAGGGAACAGAATAACATCCCTTATCGAAGGCTGGTCGGTAAAAAGCATCACCAGCCTGTCGATCCCGATACCCAGCCCCCCGGCCGGAGGCATACCGTGCTCTAACGCCGTCACATAATCTTCATCGACATTTTTTGCTTCTTCAGGCGGCAGACCCTTTAATTCTTCTTCGAAACGTTTCTTCTGCTCAACCGGATCGTTAAGCTCCGAATAAGCGTTTGCCACTTCCATACCCGCTATAAAAAGCTCAAACCTTTCGCTGATCAGGGGATCATCTTTCTTATTTTTCGCCAAGGGGCACAATTCGGCGAACATATCCGTAACGAATACCGGGTGCTGCCACTTTTCCTCCAACAGGTCAGCCATAAGGTTGACCACGAACGTGCGCGATACGCGGTTATCGATCTGCACGCCTTTTGCCCGGAGTTTACTGATCCAGGCTGAAAGTTCATCTTCAGGGTTAATATCGTATAATTCTTTGACCATCTTGGCGAATGAAGCTTCTTCAAACCGGGTAAGATCAACAGTCTTACCCTGGTAAGTGATAGATTCTTTGCCCAGGACGACTTTAGCTATATGCGTAAGAAGCTCTTTGGTCAGGTCCATAACATCGCGGTAATCCGCGTAAGCGGTATATGCCTCAAGCATGGTAAATTCCGGGTTGTGCCTGGTGGATACCCCCTCATTGCGAAAGCTCTTGTTTATTTCATAGACTTTCTCAAATCCGCCGACGAGAAGGCGCTTAAGGTATAATTCGGGAGCGATCCTTAAAAATAACTCCATGCTGTATTCATTGTGATAGGTCTTAAAAGGCCTGCCTGCCGCCCCTCCGGGGATAGAGTGCATGGCCGGCGTCTCCACTTCCAGGTAACCCCTGCTGTCAAAAAAATCCCTGATCGCTTTGATGATGCGCCCGCGCATAACAAAGACCTTCCCTACTTCTTCATTGGAGGCCAGGTCCAGGTAGCGCTGGCGGTAACGTGTCTGGACGTCTTTTAATCCGTGCCATTTTTCAGGCAAAGGCCGCAGCGACTTAGAAAGGACGGTGATCTGAAGCAATTTAATGGTCGGCTGGCCGGTATGAGTCTTGAATAGCTCTCCCTTTATGGCTACGATATCCGCGATATCCAATTCCTGACAAAGCAAAAATTTATCATCTCCAACGACGTCCTTTTTTATATAAACCTGTATCTTTGCCGTAGCATCTTTCAAGTCCAGGAACATCGCCTTGCCATGCTCGCGCTTGGCCATTATCCTTCCGGCAAAAAGGCAGGCTGCGCCTTCCTGGAAGTCATCCAGGGCTTCCTTAATCGGCTTGCGCTCCTTAAAAGAAATACGGCCATAAGTATCTATGCCCCTATCTTTAAAGGAGTTAAGCTTATCTTTTCTTTGTTGAAGAAGTTCGCTTATTTCCATAGTTTTATGAT